>JBGTAO010000622.1:0-4459 GCA_041749835.1 Gemmata sp.
CCTGTACGGTGCCATTGAATTCTATACCGAGTGTCGCAAGGCGGGTATCAATCCCGTGATCGGCTACGAAGCCTATCTGGCACCGGGCCACCGCACCGAACGCAAGGGAAGCCACCAGGAGAAGGCGTATTCGCACCTCACGCTGCTGGCCAAGAACGCAGTCGGTTTTCGGAACCTGATCAAACTCTCCTCGATGGCGTTCCTGGAGGGGTTTTACTATCAACCGCGGATCGACCGCGAGATCCTGGCCGCCCACAGCGAAGGGCTCGTGTGCCTCAGCGGCTGCCTGGCTGGCGAATTCAACCAGCACCTGCTGCACGATCGGCCCCAGGAAGCGCAGAAGCTCGCGGCATGGTTCAACAAGTTGTTCCACGACGATTTCTACATCGAGATTCAGAACAACGGCATCGAAGCGCAAGACCTGTGTACGCAGCAAGCCGTGGACATCTCCGCGAAGATGGGAATCCCGCTGGTGGCCACTGCCGACGCGCACTACCTCTGTGCCGACGACGCCATCGCTCACGATATCCTCTTCTGTATCAGCACCCGACAGAAGCACGATCCCCGCAAGAAGAAGTACCCCGAAGGGCGGATGCCCAGCCCGTACTATGTTCGCAGCCCCGACGACATGTACCGCCTTTTCCCCGATTATCCCGATGCCGTGGCACGCAGCCAGGCGATCGCGGACAAGGTCGATATCGATCTCGACTTCAAGAAGCGGCACTTCCCGGTTTTCACACCGCCCGAAGCCAAGAAGCCCGAAGACTTCCTGCGCGAGTTGTGCGAACAGGGCGTAACGGAACGCTACGGGAACGAACCATCCGAAGCCGTGCGCAAGCGGCTCGAACACGAACTGGGCACCATCTGCAACATGGGGTTCGCCAGTTACTTCCTCATCGTCTGGGATTTCGTGCGCTTTGCCCGCGAGAGCGGGATTCCCTGCACCGCCCGTGGCTCGGGTTGCGGGGCCATCGTCAGCTATGTGCTCTATCTCAGCCACGTTTGCCCACTGGAGTACGACTTGCTGTTCGAGCGGTTCCTCGATCCGAACCGCAGCGAAGCGCCCGATATCGATATCGATTTCTGCCAGGATCGCCGCGAACTGGTGATCGACTATGTGAAGCGCAAGTACGGCGTGGAATCGGTGGCGCAAATTGGCACGTTCGGCACACTCGCGGCGAAAGCGGCGATGAAGGACGTGGGCCGCGTGCTCGATGTTCCTCTGGAGAAGGTGAACCACATGTGCAAGCTGGTTCCCATGAAGGGAGCCATTGCCGCTGATCTTGCGGAAGCGATGGGATCGCCCGACTTCCGCCGCGAGTACGATACCGATCCACAGATTCGCCAGATGGTGGATGTGGCTCTCAAGCTGGAGGGCATGAACCGCAACGTGGGCACACACGCTGCGGGTGTCGTGATCGCCAATGGACCAATCACCGACTATGTGCCCGTGCAACGGGTCGTCCGCAAGACCGACGCCGACGATGGCAGCACCGGAAGCAAGGGCGAGGTCGCCATCACCACGCAGTGGGAAATGGGCATCATCGAGAAAGTCGGGATGCTCAAGATGGATTTCCTGGGGTTACGCAACCTCACGGTGCTGGACAATTGCGTGAAGCTCATCAAACGCACGCGGGGAGAGAACGTCGATCCCATGTCGTTCCCGCTCGACGACGCCGCGACCTTCCAGTTGCTGCAGCGCGGAGATGCCAAGGGCGTGTTTCAGCTCGAAAGCGAGGGCATTCGTGAGCTCCTCAAGCGCATGAAGCCCGACAACATCCGCGACCTGATCGCCGTGCTGGCGCTGTATCGCCCGGGGCCGCTCGAAGGCGGAATGGTGGACGAGTACATCGAGTGCAAGCACGGCCGCAAGCAGCCCGCTTATCCGCACCCCATCATGGAAGCGGTGCTCAGCGAAACCTATGGCGTGATGGTGTATCAGGAACAAGTCATGCGGATGCTCAACCGCATGGGGGGCATCGAACTTGCCAAGGCGTATGCGTGTATCAAGGCGATTTCCAAGAAGAAGCAGGACATCATCGACGAACGGAAGGTCGATTTCGTTCACGGCTGCGGGCAGCAAGGCCTGGCGGCCGACCAGGCCGAAGCGATCTTCGAGATGATCGTGAAATTCGGTGGCTACGGCTTCAACAAATCGCACACCGCGGCTTACGCGCAGATCGGCTATCAAACGGCGTACCTGAAGACGCACTACACGGCCGAATACATGGCCGCATTGCTCTCCTCCGAGATCGACGACGGCAACAAACGCGACATGCTGGTCGATCACATCGCCGATGCCCGGAAGCTCGGCATCGAGGTGTTACCGCCCGAAGTGAATCGCGGCATGGCCGACTTCGACGCCCAGAACAATCGCATCGTGTTCGGCCTCACCGCAATCAAGGGGCTCGGCCGCGGGGCAGCCGAGGAGATCGTGCGAGCCCGCACCGAGGGCGGCAAGTTCAAGGATCTCTTTGATTTTTGCGAACGCATCGACCGACGAATCGTGCCGAAATCGGCGGTGGAGAAAATGGTGATGGCGGGCGCGTTCGACACGTTCGGAAAGCGAGCCGCCCACTTCGCCGCGGTCGCCAAAGCCTATCAGGCTGCCGATGAACGCGCCTCGGACCGTCGCCGGGGTCAAAAGAGCTTTCTCGATCTCTTCGACACTGGCGACGACGATCCAGAAGCGAGTAACGATCCGGTACACGGGCTGCCCGATGTGCCCGAATGGCCCGAGACGGAGAAGCTCAAGTTCGAGAAGGAAGCGCTCGACTTCTACATGTCCAGCCATCCGCTCGCCCAGCACGACGAGCAACTGCGCCGCTTCCGCACCCACGATTGCGGCGAACTCATCAAATGCAAGCACGGCATCGAGGGCCGCGTTGGCGGGATGATTGCCGAGCTACAGGTTCGCACGGCCAACAAGGGGCGCAACGTGGGGCGCAAGTATGCCACGTTCCGCATCGAAGATTTCACCGGAACCGTGCGCTGCATCATGTGGTCCGACGAGTACGCTCGCTTCAAAGATCAGGTGACGGCCGATGCGGTTCACCTCTTCGAAGGTACGCTAAATTGGTCTGACCGGGCCGAACCCGACTTCAACGTCAAGAAGGTACTGACGCTCGACGAAGCCCGCCGCGAATTCACCAAGAGCATGCTCTTGAAGCTGGCTTACTCGGAGGATGAGGAAACCCTGCGCAAACTCGATGCCGTGGGGCTAGTGCTGAAGCGCTATCGTGGGCCATGCCCCGTGTATCTGAGTATCCGTGATGCAAACGGCAAACAGGTGCAACTGAAACTGAATGATGAGTTCAAGGTGAACCCCGCGGTCATTCAGCTACAGGATCTGGAGATGATTCTTGGCCCCGGTGCGGTCCTGTTCAGCCGTTGAGGCCGAGGCTCGACCTCAACACCGGGTTCGCCTTCCCACTGGGGCGCTAACCCCGTTCTCGCTCCAGGCCGAGCAAGTTCCGCGTCCCCAGATAGACGATCATGCTGATCGAGCGGATCGCTTCCTTGCGGTTCACCTTGCTGGCACCGGCCCGGCGATTCTCGAAGATGATGGGATACTCGCCCAGCTTGCACCCGGCCTTGTGGCAGCGAAAGAGCACTTCTTGCTGAAACGAGTAGCCGCGTGAACGCACTTTGTCGAGGCGCACCTCGCGGAGCTTGCTCACCCGGTAACACCGGTACGCGCCGCTCGCATCTTTCACGGGCATCCGGAACAAGAAACGCACCAGTGTGTTGACGGTCTGAGAGATCACTCGGCGGGGCAACGGCCAGTTCTCGGTTCCACCGCCGGCCACATAGCGCGAACCGATCATGACATCGTACTTGCTCATGCCAGCCAGGATTCCGGGCAGGTACCGCGGTGGGTGGCTAAAATCGGCATCCATATTCTGGAGATAATCGTAATCGTGCTCCATCGCGTATTTCATGGCGGCGAGCGTGGCGGTGCCGAGCCCGAGTTTCCCGGGCCGCTTCAGCAGCTTGATCCGCGGGTCCGTTGTCCCGAGTTCTTCGGCGATTTTCCAGGTGCCATCCGGGGAGTTGTCGTCGATCACGAGCACATCGGCATGCGGCAGATACTGGTGAATCTCGTCGATGAGGGCCGCAAGATTGCCCGCTTCGTTATAGGTGGCCAGCGAGACCAGGATACGCGGTTCGGGTGGGGTACCGGCAGACACGAGGTTTCCGGCTTCCGGTTGGCCGGGGTGAGAAACCCCCGGATTCGGAGAGGTCATACGGCGATACCTGCTTGTGTCCCTGACGGGAGGTAGGCTATCTTTCTAGTGGAACGATGCAGTAGCGTCCGGCTCTCGAATCAACCCGTGGGCGAAAGCCGCGGTGAGGAATCACTCATGTCGTCTCCCGTTGAGATTTCGTGCCCCAGTTGCGACAGTCGCTTGAAAGTGCCGGAAACGGTGCTGGGCAAGAAGATCAAGTGCAAGCACTG
>JBGTAO010000623.1:0-6113 GCA_041749835.1 Gemmata sp.
ATATCCCGGCCGCAGCACGGCCCATGCAGAATCCGGTCCGCACCGGATGAGGCCAAACCGGATGAGGCCAAATGTGGCTCACCAATCTGCGGCTCGCGGCCACACCTCCTGGTTCACAGAGGGTGTGGCTGTTTTCGTTGAGTCGTTGCCGGCGTACAATCGCAAGGTGGTCCCGCTTCCAAATCCCGGAGCCTCTCCCATGAAGACTGTCTCGCGTCGCGATTTCCTGGCAGCCTCGGCTGCAATGGCTGGCAGCGTCACGGTTGCCCAAGGCCTGTTCGCCCAGGCGGCGGCAACGCCGTTCAAGATTTCGCTGGCCCAGTGGTCGTTGCACAAAAGCTTCTTCGACAAGAAGCTCAATGCGTTGAATTTCGCCGCCATCGCCAAGAAGGATTATGGCATCGAAGCCATCGAGTATGTGAACCAGTTCTACAAGGACAAGAAGAAGGACGAAGGCTATCTGAAGGACCTGAAAAAGGTCGCCGACGATAACGCGGTGAAGAGCGTACTGATCATGTGCGATGGTGAAGGTGCCCTCGGCGATGCCGACGAAAAGAAGCGGCAGCAGGCGGTCGAGAATCATTACCGCTGGGTGGAATGGGCCAAGTTCCTGGGCTGCAGCGCGATTCGCGTGAACGCACAATCGAGCGGAACGTTCGACGAACAACTCGATCGCGCGGCCGATGGGCTCCGCAAGCTCTCGGAGTTCGGTGGCAAGCACAAAATCGCCGTCATTGTCGAGAACCACGGCGGGCTTTCTAGCAATGGCGAGTGGCTGGCCAAGGTGATGAAGAAAGTCGACCACAAGTTCTGTGGCACACTGCCCGACTTCGGGAACTTCGGCTCCTACGATCGGTATAAGGGTGTCGATGAACTGATGCCCTACGCCAAGGGCGTTTCTGCCAAGAGCCACGACTTCGACGCGAAGGGCAATGAGACCAAGACCGATTACCGCAAGATGCTCGACATTGTCGTCAAGAAGCACAAGTACAACGGGTTTGTCGGGATCGAGTACGAAGGTTCCAAACTGTCGGAGCCCGAAGGCATTCAGGCCACGAAGAAACTGCTCGAAGTCGTGCGGGCGGAACTGGCCAAGGCGTAACGAAACTTCCACCGCACTGAACGCCTCGGCACGGAACAGACTCGTTTCTGGCAGGGGCGTTCGGCGGGTTTGATCGCACGGAGTCTGCCATGCCGCTGTACGTGTACGAAGTGATTCTCCCCGACGGGAACGGTGGCGAGCAGTTCGAGTTACTGCAGCGCATGGCCGACACACCACTGACCAAGCACCCGGATACGGGGCAACCGGTCCGGCGTGTCTTTAGCGAACCGAATACGCCGCGAGCTTGGACCGAATCGCAGGGAAAAGCCAAGATCAGCGATAAGAACCTCGCGGCCAAAGGTTTCACGAAGTACGTCAAGAGTGGTGACGGGACATACGACAAGACAGCAGGGCCCGGCCCGAAGAAGATCAAGAAGAAATAGCGATCTTGGGTCAGTGGCCACGTTGTGAGTGGAGTCGCGTGCCTATTATGAGGTATGCAACCACGAAAGCTGTTAACGGTGGTAGTATTGGTGCTGGTACTGGTTGGCCTCGTTCTGAGGCTCAAGGCCGTGCCAGAGGGGTTGCCGCCGGTACCCGAGCGAGAGGGGAAACCCGTGGGTGGCCAAAAGATCGTGAAGAGTGATGCCGAGTGGCAGGCGCAGCTCACACCGCAGCAATACCGCGTGGCACGGAAACAGGGCACTGAACGTGCCTTCACCGGGGATTACTGGGATACCAAAGCCGACGGTGTGTACACCTGCGTTTGCTGTGGGCAACCGCTCTTCGACGCACAGTCGAAGTTCGACTCCGGCACCGGCTGGCCCAGCTTCTGGGAGCCCATCGTACTCGACAACATCTCGACGAAAGCCGATCGGGGTCTCTTCTCCGTACGAACGGAAGTTCTGTGCAGCCGGTGCGACGCTCACCTGGGCCATGTCTTCCCCGATGGCCCACAACCGACCGGTTTGCGCTACTGCATGAACTCTGCGGCTCTCAAACTGGAGCCGCGTTCCGAAGGTCAATGACCCGGTGGTCGCCCGCGCCACCGGCTACACCATCTCCCACGGCTCGCGCTTCCGTTGAAGCGCGCGAGTCGCCCTTGCCGATTGATCCAGGTATTGCCAGACTGCGTAGCCGAAGAACAGCACACCACCGGCAGCGATGATCCATTTCAGTTTGTCGTCGCGTTCTTTCCTGGCTTGCATCCGGGCAGCGACCGCCCCCGGCTCTTCCTTGATGCGGCATGCCGCGGGGCCTCACCCGGCCCGAGCACTCGGTGCAGACCACAGAATCGCGGCCACAACAAACACGATTACGACTGGTTTCATGGCGGTTCTCACTATCGCTTCGCTGCCAGGTGAAGAATCTTCGGCTGGCAGAAATTGGCTGGAATTCCCAGCACTTCCTCGATTGAAGCCCGTAACAGTATGTCGCATGATCGCCGCCAACATTGCCGAAAATTGATCGAATTTCGATCTCGCAAGGTCATGGCAAGGCGGCTGCGGCTCTTCTGCTTATAACAAAAGGTAGGGCGATCGCAGCCCCTTCATCTGAGTCTGCTCACCCGGAGGGTTCACCATGTCCACTGTCCCGGTCAAGAATCGCCAACTGTACATCAATGGCGAGTGGTGCAACTCCACCTCCGGTAAGACGATTGCTGTCGAGAACCCGGCGACCGAGGAAACCATTGCGGAGGTAAGCTCGGGTGGCCGTGAGGATTGCAAACGCGCGGTCGCGGCTGCGGCAGAAGCGATGAAATCGTGGATGAAGCTGACGCCATACGATCGGGCCAAGGTGCTCAAGAAGACCGCCGACCTGATGCGGGAACGAGCCGATGCGCTGGCCCGCACCATGACGATGGAGCAGGGCAAGCCCGTCGTCGAGGCCAAAGGTGAGGTGCTGCACTCTGCCGACACGTTCGAGTGGTTCGCGGAGGAGGGAAAGCGGGCCTATGGGCAGGTCATTCCCCAGTCGAATGCGACCAAGCGACACATGACGATCAAACACCCCGTGGGTGTTGTCGGTGCCATCGGTCCGTGGAACTTCCCGATTACGCTCCAGGCACGCAAGATCGCTCCGGCACTCGCGGCCGGTTGCACCATTGTCTGCAAGCCGGCCAGCCAGACACCGCTGTCGCTGATCGGTGTCTTCGAATGCCTGATCGATGCCGGTTTGCCCAAAGGTGTGGCCAACCTCGTGATCGGCTCCGCCAGCGAGATCTCCGACGAGTTCATGACCAATCCGCATGTGCGCAAGATCAGCTTCACGGGTTCAACCGCGGTGGGCAAGCAACTGATGAAGCAGGCGGCCGATCAGGTCAAGCGGCTCAGCCTCGAACTCGGTGGGCATGCCCCGTTTATCGTGTTCCCCGATGCCGATCCGGAAGTGGTGGCGAAGGCGGCGGTGCTGGGCAAGTTCCGCAATAACGGGCAAGTGTGCATCAGCCCCAGCCGGTTCTTCGTCCATCAAGATATCGCCAAGAAGTTCACCGAAGTCGCGGTGGAAGAAGCCCGAAAGCTTAAGATGGGCAACGGGCTGGATGAAGGAGTCGTCGTCGGCCCGATGTTCGAGCGCAAAGCGCTGGAGAGCACACAAGCGTTGATCGACGACGCCCGGGGCAAAGGCGCGCAGGTGCTGACAGGCGGCGGGCGGGCGCAGTCGTTCTCCAAGGGCTATTTCTTTGAGCCCACGGTGCTGCGCGGCCTCTCGCAAGACGCCAAGATTCTGACGGAAGAGCCGTTCGCCCCGGTGATGCCGGTACTCGATTTCAGCAAACTCGATGACGTTATCGAGGCAGCCAACGATACGAAGTACGGCCTGGCGGCTTACGTGTTCACCAATGATATCACGGTCATGTGGCGCATGGCCGAGGGGCTGGAAGCGGGAATCATTGGTGTGAATGATCCGGTGCCAGCCACGCCGCAGTGCCCATTCGGTGGCATGAAGGAATCGGGTATGGGCCGCGAACTGGCACACGAAGGGTTGGAAGCGTATCTCGAAACGAAGTATGTCTCGATGGGGCTCCGTGGATAACCCCGGTAGCAAACCTAACCTACGCTGACGCCGATGAGCACGTCGTAGCCAGCGTGGGCACCCACAGCGATGCCAAAGCCCCGCGCCACGAACAGGAACGTGAAGTAGAGCCCGGCTACAGTGCGGAATACGAAGTAATCGGAGCGCATCGGCTCGCCATACGGTCCCATATGGTGGGCCGCGGCGAATGCCAGTGCCGCCACAACTGATGCCACAAGAACGGCGACGATTCGCGGGAACAGAAGCAAGCGGAGTAGACTAAAGAGCCCGCCGAAAAGCCCCAATCGAAAGAGCACTTCTTCATAGATCCCGGCACCGATGAACGTGAGCATTTGCTCCGCGGGTGGTGTTCGCACCGTGATCTGCATCCGGATTCCGAGCCCATCGACGATCGGCCCGAAGTTTTGGCTGAATTGCCACAGTCCAAACGCGAACAGGCAACTCTCCAGTGCCATACCGAAGAGTGCGCTCACCGGATCTTTGGGGCGATCGAGCCAGCGCCACCAAGTCCAGATGAACATGACCATCACCAGCACCGCAGGGGCCGCGAGCACCTGGCCCGCACCGAAGACTTCCAGCCCCCAGCGTACCCAGGCATCGGCACCATTGCGTAAACGGTCGGAATGCTCCCCACTGAGCCAAAGTACTCCGCTTTCGTAGGCCACCAGTAATGGCCCCAGAAAAAGCAGACACGCCCACGGGTGTCGAGTCGAGCTGAGATACTCGCGCATGTCGGCCGGCCCCACAAACCCACGGTTCTCTTGGTCTCACACCAGTTCGGGGTAGCGGTTCCCCAGCACTGTGCGGCGTTGGTCGGCGGGTAAGGCACGCCGGATGGCTCCGCGCGCGGTCGCTGCCAGGTCCAGGTGCTCGGGGTGCGACAGCAACGTTCCCTCAGTCGTGGTGAGCACGGCAATCACCGGGCGACCCGGTGCCCGGGGGTCTTCCGGATTGGGGTGATTGGCAGCCACCACACCAATGCGGCCATCGGTCAATTCCACCACCGTCCCCACGGGGTAGAACGACAACCGTACCAGGTGTGCCGCATATTCGCGGTCGAGCATTCCGTGTTCGGCCATCAGCAGCACTTCGGTCAGCGCCGCCCGCCCATCGTACACCCCACGGTGCGGCCGTGGTTCGTTCAGTGCGGCATACACATCGGCCACCGCCAGCAATCGACCGAGCCCCGGGGCGGTCGTTCCCTGGAGTGCGCTGGGATAGCCCGTACCGTCCATCCGTTCGTGATGCGCTCCCACTGCCGCCGCAAGTGGCGCGATCTCCGGGAATCGACTCAGAATGATTTCCGCACCCATCTGCGGGTGGGCATCGACGAGCCGCCGTTCACCCGGAGTCAACGAACCCGTGCGACCCAGAGCCGTGGCCGGAACGGTCGTCATACCGCAATCCACTAGCAGCGCCGCAACCACAGCCAACAGTGGTCGCCCAGCCCATTCGGGATCGGCGGAGACCATGCGTGCGATCACCTGGCCCACGTTTGCTGCGTGTGCCGCCAGGAACCGCATGGGTGCCGGGAACTCAGGAAGGCCGGGGCAAGCACACGTGGAATGAACCGGTGCGTGCAAGAAGCGCAATGGACTCGCCTGGCGTGCCTCTTCCAGAATCTCTTCGGCCAGCGACGCCACTGCAGGCAACCCGATTGGGTTCCCCGCCGCTATCGCGGTGTACACCGCCGCAAGCCGATCAATGCGATCCGCCTCGGCTTTCCGGCGTGTGAGCGATCGTTCCTGAACCGTCAATCGCTCCTGAACGACGCTCAGCAAGCCTTCGAGCCCGCCGCACTGCTTCAATTGCAGACTTGTGGAATCGGGTAGCGATTGAGCCAGCCGAACGGCCGACTCCAGCACGGCAACAGTCTCGCTGTGGTATTCGATCAGAATGTCGTCGCCGAGCGTGACGAGCCCGCAGTAATAGGGATCGCTGGTGAAGGTCCGTTGGCGATCGAGCAGCATCCGCGCAGTGGCCAGTAGCCGGCGAGCGCGGTCCGTGAGCTGCTGTGGCGCGGCTGGCGCTGGCC
>JBGTAO010000624.1:0-5945 GCA_041749835.1 Gemmata sp.
CTTGGTCTTGATGGCCTGGTCCAGGCTCGCGGGGTTGCGTTTGGCGTAATCGAGCAAATCGTTGAGCGATTCCTCGGCACCAACCTTGTCGAGAATCGAGAGTGCGAGCAAGCGGGCCGTGCGATCCTCGGACCGTCGGAGCAGGGCCAACGCGGCTCGCTCGGCCGCCACACCGCCGATTTCTTCCAGTGCCATCTTGGCTCGATTACTTTCGTACCCGGGCCGGCCAATGAGCGCCGCGACCGCCCGGGCCACTTCGGGGGCGGCTGGTGTATCTTTCCATTGAGGCAAGAGTTGAACGGCCATCATCCGCTCTTCTTGCGATGGTGATTCGATTGCGCTGAGGCAGATGGCGCGTGCGTCGTCATTCCCCCAGCGAGCGTAGGCACCCAGGGCAGCGACCCGCACGCCGGTATCGGAGTGCGAGCAGAGTTTCTTGAACTCCACGGCGAGTTCGGCCCGGTCCTTCGCATCTTCAGACATGAGCGCGTCGGTCTTGGTCAGCACCCGTAACAAATCGATGAGTTTGTCGTACGCCTTCTGCTCCTGATACCCGCGCACTTGATCGAGCCGCGTCGGTTCACCATGGTCCGGCCGTCGTGGGGTGGCTTGAGTGTCCGCACCGACCCAGGTGCGCGTGGTGGGGGTGACACGGCTCGCGATGAGTGCCAAACAGACGAAGACGAGCCCGGTTGCGGCGAACCGGAGTGGGCGTAAGCGGGCATACTTCCGCTGCGTGAGGTAGTACAGCGTCAGCGGGGGCACGGCACAGGCGATACCTCGTTGCGAATTCCGGCTGGCCGTCATGGCGACAATCCAGCCATAACCCAGTGCCAACTGGGCGAGCCCCACCATGCCAAGCAGCCAGCGGTAATCGCGCGTTGTGAACAGCGTGGCGATGAGAAACGCCAGACCCAGGCCGGTCAGGATCAGCCAGCCTGCCGTGGAGAGCGGTAGATCGCGGCGTGGTTCCCGGGGTGGCTTCATCCGGCGAGTCAATGCTTCAGTCAACGCGGCAGTGATATCGGCTTGCGTGCGCACACTCACGGGCTCCCCAAATTCGATTGCACCGGTGTGGTCCGCGTCGGTGGTGTGCGGTCTCGCAGCAACTCGCACGAGGGGAGAACGGGGAGCCGGTGCGGGTGTCCGAACGCTTGCGCGGGTCACGCTGGGTGCTGCCGCCGGGTATCCCATGAGTTCCGTCGGGCGTGGGAGTGGCGTCTGGGCCGTGTTGGTGGTAGCCACGATGGGTTCAGCAGTTGCAATCGGCTCGGGTGCGAGTTCCACAACTTGTTCGCTGGATTCGCCCGCGGCAGGTCGTGCGGCTGGATTCAGTTCGCCCGAATGCGCCGGGGTGCGTGGTGTCCCGGCATCGGTCAGCCAGAACGTGCGGTCGGCGGGGATGAGATGCGAAGCGAGGCACGAACTACAAACAGTCTTCTTCCCGGCTCGCAGCTCGTGAGCTTGAAGCAGTTGTGAGCAATTCGGGCAGCGATACCGGAACATCGGCGGCTCCCGGGCAGCGGACGAAATATCTTCCCATCGGCCGGGTCGTGGTTCCGTCGTGAGCGAACCCCGCGATCGGGCGGGGTCGTTCTGCTCCAGCGACGCTAGAACCGGTGCGAGTGATGTGGAATGATATTTGGTTATCCCGATCCCGGGGCAATACTGCAAGCCCGCAATTGGAAAATGCTCAAAAACACGGCATCGCGTCGGACTTCCGGGTGCCGCAACTGTTCGCTCAATCGTTGTGCAGCTTTCGAAGCCGCGGTGATAACCGTAACATCCATTGCACCCGTTCGAATTCGTTCAGCCAGTCCTGGACCACTTGTGTCTGCACGGGATCGTTCCCCTTCACGAGCCCCGTTGCACACCCTTCACCGGTCAGATCCTCGACCAATTGCCGGTAGCGAGCGAGTGTTCGTTCCCCGTACCGCGACACTTCTTCTCCATCTTCCGAGAAGAAGACTGCGACGGGAACGCGGTTGCCACCGTTGATGCGCAGTGCCTGCTGCACCTCGGCATGGACATCGCGATCGAGATAGCGAATAACCAGCATCGGCGCGGCCTCGGCAAAGCGGTCGAAGATGGGGCACTGCGAGATGCAATCGCCGCACCACGCACCCGCGAGCACCAGGACATTCGTCTTGCGGGTGAATCGACCCAACAGCGTGGTTTGTGCTGCCGTGAGTTGCGTTTGGTCCTTCGCACGCTGCCAGCGAGCACGGTCCGATTCGGTGCCCTGTCGCGCCAGAAAGTCTGTAAGCGGTAATCCGGCGGCAAACTTCTCGTACAGATTCATGATGCGTTCTCGTTTGTGATGTCAACAGCAGACAGTTCCGCTAGCGCGGCTTCGTAGTCTTCGGGCGTGTTGAGATTCCGTAGCGACTGGAACGTCGGGTCGCAGAGCGCGAAATCGGGCTCTTCCAGAACATGCGTTGCCACGCGATCGAACAGGAAAACCGGTCGCAAGCGGTCGTGAGCGAGTAATTCCTCAACATGAGGCAACACCTGGACAGCGTACACCGCTGCAAGCGGGTGAAAGTAGCCCCCGATCCGTGGTACCACGACACTGGGCGGGTCTTTCAGCTCGCTGCTGTCCTGGAACGCACGCAGCACCCGCTGCACGAACGCCGACCGAAGGAATGGTACATCGCACGACGACAGGTACGCCGCGGTGCAGGGCGGAGGGAGCGCGCCGAGTCCCGCGGAGAGCCCACCGAGCGGCCCACGTCCTTCGAGAGTGTCTCGAACGATTGTCACCTGGGTGGGCAATTTTGGCAGTTCCTGCCCCGGCGCTGCGACAACCACAATGGGGTTGGCCACGCCGCTCAAGATCCGCACGATCCGTGGCAGCATGAGTTCGTCGCCAAATGGAAGCCACGCCTTCGGCTGACCCATCCGCGAAGAACGCCCGCCACACAGTACGATACCCGCGATCGTCATGGTGCTCCTTCGGCGTTTGCATCGATCGGCACCCAGCCGTCTGCGGTCCAGCCTCGGCCGATGTTGTAAGTCGCGATCATGCCCTTTAACCGTTCTTCGGGCAACTGCTCACCGAAGAATCGTCGGGGCAGTGTGTCCTCGTCTGGCGTCCAGCCTTCGCGGATGTTGAAAAGCTTCCGGGCTGTCACGACGCGGCGGGCTACAGTGTGCAACTCCATCGCGGTGGAACCCCAGCCGGTAACCAGGCGGAGCAGTTCGGCTGTTTCGGCCCAGATGTCGGTGAACACGCCGCGCAGGAACTTGCACAGAATCAGCGAATCGATGAGCGCGGCCCGATCCTCGGTTTCGATGGCCAATCGTGCCGAGCGATCATCGCCGTGGAGGCGATTGGTATGGGGTGAGAAGTCGGCTTCGTACGCACCGCTCCGGTTGTGATCGGCTCCGCGTGTGCCGACGGCAAAGCCGAGAGCCATCGTCTGGAGCACCCGTGGTTCGTAGCCCGGCAATTCCAGCCCCTTGACATGCGGTGCGATGGCAGGAGCATCGCCCCCAATGACTGCGGCAGCCCGGCGTGTCCCTTCGGCCAGAGTGTTGCCCAACCCTTCTCGCTGAGCGATTTGCGGTAACAGTGACAGGAGTGTGTCACTGCTGCCAAAGCTGAGATGTGGCTCGGTGATCCAACCCTTCTCGCCGCACTCCATGGCGAAGGCGATCGTGGCACCTGCCGAGATTGTGTCCAGCCCCAGATCGTCGCAGAGTCGAGCGGCTCGCAGGATCGTTTCCCGATCGGCGATGCCGCACAATGGCCCCAGCGCGAACAGCGATTCGTACTCCATCCGCACGCTTTTCTGAGGCGTTTCACCGGTTGCGTCGGCTGCGCCGTCAAACGTGTAGATGTGCTCGCAGCCGATGGTACAGGCGGCGCACGAACTGCGTACCTTCAGATGATGCGTGTTAAGGGCTTCACCGGAAATCTGCTCGGCACCCTCGAAATGGCCCGCAGTGAAGGTCCGCGTGGGCAGTGCATTCAACCGGTTGAATGTCAGCAGATTGGCCACCGTTCCCAGTTCCCGGTACTTGGCCGTGGCGGGGCCAAACGAGCGAGCCGAGAGATCGCGTGCGGCAGCCACGACGCCGGCCGGATCGGCCACCCGTGTGCGCTGTTGCCCCCGCACCGCCACGGCCTTGAGATTCTTTGACCCTAAGATTGCCCCAAGCCCACCGCGCCCCGCGTGACGGTTGTCGTGACTGATTGTGGCAAACCGAACGAGGTGCTCGCCCGCTGGCCCGATCACGGCAAATGACCAATCGGGGCCATAGTGATTCCGCAGTGCGGCTGTGGCTTCGGGTGACGTTCGCCCCCAGTACTGTCGTGCGGAATCGACGCGGACTTCACCATTGTCGATCACCAGAACCGAGGGTTCGGCGGCTCGGCCGTGGATCACCAGCGCATCGAAGCCCGTCTTCTTGCCGGCGATTGCAAAGTGCGACGACGACAACGCATCGCAGAACCGATTCGTAAGGGGCGATTTGGCCGCGATGGCAAACTTGGCCGAAGTGGTGAGCGGAGTGCCGACCAACGGGCTGAACACAAAGGCGATGGGGTTCTCTGGTGCGAATGGTTCCACCTGCGCCGGGCATTCGCGCTGCAAGAGCCACGCGGCCAGGCCCACGCCACCGATGTACTGCCGCAACACGCCTTCTGGCAGCGCTCGCACTTCGGCTGCACCGTTCGTTGCATCGATCCGCAGGTAATGGCCGTGATACCCAAACATTCTTCGCCTCGCTCTGGTGCTCTTGCTGTATCGTAGCGGGTTATTGCTGTTGAGGTCGGGCCGATCCGGGCGGAGCGTCTGGAGGAGTGGTACACATGGGTCGTGTGGGAGTTGTCGGTTGTGGTGTGGCGGGTGCGGCCACGGCGTACCTGCTCGCACGCGATGGCCACCAGGTCACACTCCTGGAGCGGGCAACGGATCTCGAGCCGATTGGCGCGGGGATTCTCCTGCAATGTAACGGGCAAGAAGTGCTCCGACACCTTGGTATTCGCGATCAGGTACTTGCCCATGCCGCGCCGCTCGATGAGCTTCACGCCCGGCACACTGGCGGCGATCGGACATTGATCCGCACGCGCTACGCGGACTTTGCACCGGGTACACTTGCGTACGGCGTTCATCGCGGTGTCATCTTTGCTGCGCTATTGAAGCTCGTTCAAACCCAAACCGTGGATGTGCGCACTGGCTGCGAAATCGAGCAACGCCACGACCAGCACAATGGTGTGGTGCTGATCGATCGCGCCGGCCGGCACCACGGGCCGTTTGAGTTCGTGATTGCCGCTGATGGGTCACGTTCACGGCTGCGTCGCATCAGCGGCTTCCGCACAACGGTGACCGAGTACGACCACGGCACACTCTGGGCCACGACGCCCGGTAATGGCTTACCGAGGAAACTGCTACAAGTAGTAGAAAGTAACCGCAAGATGCTGGGTCTGTTGCCGCTGGGTGATGGGCTCGTGAGCCTGTACTGGGGATTGCCCGTCCACGACTTTGCCCGGGTGAAGGCTCGTGGGCTTGATGCCCTCAAGCGCGAGATCGCAGTGTTTGCGCCCGAGGCGGAGCCGGTGCTCGATCTGGTCGAAGACTTCGAACAATTCCTGTTCACGAGTTATCGGCATGTCCATGTTCCGAAGCCACACGATGACCGCGTACTGCTGATTGGTGACGCCGCGCATGCCATGAGCCCGCACCTGGGGCAAGGCCTGAATCTGGCACTGCTGGATGCCTGGCGTCTCGCCGCCGCCGTTCGGGCGAGCAACAGCCCCGCCGCCGCGTTTCGGGCCTTTCAAGCGAAGCAGCGTGCGTACCTGCGTTACTACTCCACGATCACCTGGTTACTCGCGCCGTTCTTCCAGTCGGACTGGGCCATCCTGGGCTGGGGCCGTGACTGGACACTCCCGTTGCTACCCTACATTCCGTGGGTGAAGCGGCAGATGCTGATGACCG
>JBGTAO010000625.1:0-5354 GCA_041749835.1 Gemmata sp.
GTTTGGAACGGCCGAATGCCCTTGAGAATTGGATGCCTTTCAGCGGCCTTTGCCACAGTGAGGTCACACTTCTGATTGGCACCATAGTGCCCTTTGTAGTTGCCACCGAGAACGTCCTTGTCCATTTCGAGCCACTTCTGGAAGCCGTGACTCGCAGTGCGGATTCCAATCACTGGCTTACCCGATTGGACGAACTTCTTCACAGCGGCTAACGCATCGCCATCGATTTGGAGGCGACGAGTGAAGAAGATCGCGACATCGCAGTTCGCCAGCTTCTCGATTCCCTCGAAGGCGGCATCTTTCTCCGCACGAGCCATAATCAGCGTACACTCCACCGGGAAGTTCGCTTCCAACTGTTTCTGGAACGCTTCCAGAGAAGCATCCGACTTGTACTCGAAGGAACCGGACACGAGGCAGACCTTCAACTTCTTCTCGGCCACGGGCGGTTGCGGTGAGCGGTCCGCACCATTCGGTCGCGCTGCGGCTGGTTTGTCGCTCTGCAGATAGGCGAACAGATCGGCCACCTCGGCGTCGCCCAGTGTGTCGAGCAATTGCTCTGGCATCAACGAGAGTGCCGAAACGCGAATCTCGGCGATGTGCATTTTCGGAACGACCGCGACAACGGGCTTGTTATCGACGACAGTGGTCAGTTCAACCGCTTCGTTGGTCTCTTTTGCGATGCCCGAGAGTTTGCGTTCATCGGTGGTGAGAACACTTTGCACCAGGTACTCGGGTCGAATGTAGCCCGACGGATCGACGATCTGTGCGAGCAAGTAACCGCGGTTTTTGCGGTCGGCGGTTGTTAGATCCGGCCCCACGGTGCCGCCCTCGCCATGAAGCTGATGACACGCCGCGCAGTGCTTCGCAAAGAGGACCTGACCGCGCACACGATCACCCTTCTCGCGGCTGAGTGCGGTGTTCAGCCAGGCGATCCGGGCCTGCTTTTCGCCGGCCGTTGCTGGTGCGAGTTTGCCAAATTGCTTCTCCACAAGCGCTATCAGTTCAGGTCGATTGAGTGCAACAGCCGAGCGGGCTTGCTCGATGCTCACATCCGGCTTGGGCAATCCGCCCTGCTCCAACTCTTGGAACAGTTCAAGTGCCCAGGCCGGCCGGGTGAGCAGGAGTTGCACCACACGTCGCTTGACCGTCGGTGTGTATGCCTTGTAGTCGTTAAGGAGCGTACGGCCAAGCTGAGGATCATCGAACACTTCGAGCCCCGCCAAAAGTGCCGTGCGCAAGCTGTCGGAATCGGCACTAGCAAATTGTTTGAGGAAGACGGCTTTCGAACGAGGATCGCGGATCTTCCTCAACAACTCGATAGCGCGGATTCGCTTCGGCTCGGCAGCATGGCTGTTGGCAACCTGCTCGCGTAGCGCGATCCGAGCGGCAGGCACATTGAACTTCGCCATCAGTTCGAGTATCAGCGGGTCCGCAGGGTGATCGAGCCAGAAGCGTTCAAGCGGTTCGATCAGTTCGTCGGGCACAAACTTCAACGTCCGCTCCTCCAGCGCGAGTGAGATTCCTTTCAATCCTTCCTGCTTCTGATTCTCGGGTAGGAAATCGATGATGCGTGCGGCGGTCTGTGCTCCGTTCTCGAAATCGCCTGCCATCATGCGCCGGGCGTAGCGTTGGGCGGTTTGCACCACGAGTTGCTGGGATTTGTCGGTTGCGATCGCCAGCCAGTTCAGCTCGGCTCCCTTGGAGCGCGTGAGGTGCGCTTCGATTGCCCACCACATGAGCAGGGGGAGATGCGGATCACTGGACGTTAACGGATTCGCGAAGAGTTCCTGTATAGCAAGGCGAGCATCGATGAAGTGCATCCGCCTGGCGGAACAGGCAAGCTGTGCAAGTACCATGGGGCTGGTATCTTTGCCGAGCCCGGTGAACGTCTGCGGTGCATTCGTGTAAGGCGTCTCGGTACCCAGCCGGATTCCCCAGGCGCGGACCGCTTCGTCCGGATGTTTGAGCGCTTCGCGTAGCACGTCAGCAGTCCAGCCGCCAGAAACCGCGAGTGCCCACACGGCTTCCAGGGCGAGTTGACCGCGTTCGTTCTGAAACCATTTTGTTAGAGTCGCGTGGGCAGTTTTGTCCTGCCGCTCGGCCAGGAGTTGCCGCGCTTCCCGGCGCTGCCAGACATTGGCGTGCTTCAGGAGTTCGACTAGCTCGGCCGAGGTCTGCTTCTGCAGATTGAGCTTCGGGTACTTGGGGCCACCGGTGTACTCGATGCGATAAATTCGGCCATTCGACTTATCCCAGTTATCCACGGGATCGAGGTGCGCAGCTCGACGATCGTGAAAGTCCACCACGTACACGCAGCCATCTGGGCCTTGAACGCAATCCACCGGCCGGAACCACGGATCGTTCGCTTCCAGAAGTTCGCCCCCGTGGCGGGCCTGGAATGACGCTTTTACTGCTTCGAGCTTGTGCCAGTACACTCCGTTGGACAGCAGGTTCGCTGCAATGTATTGATCGCGGTATTCCTTGGGGTAGGCGTCACCCTGATAGATGATCCCGCCACAGGTGACGTGGCCACCCTTGAAGTTGGTGTAAGGAACGTGCTCGAAGTAACCGTACGTGTGCGGATTGTGCAACGGGCCATGCTTGGCGAACCCCTTGACGTAGTAGGCACCCTGCACCTGGTGCAGCATGGCGAAGCCGCCCCAGTTCGTGCCGGCGATTGCTTGCCCATTGCGGTCGAAATCGAGACCGTACGTGTTGCCACCGCCCTCACTGAACAGCTCGAATTTCTTGGTCTTCGGGTGAAAGCGCCAAATGCCCTGTTGGAACTCAACCAGCGCGTCCTTGGGGTGACTCGGGTTCTTGATCCGACAAGTGCTGGTGCTGCCGGCCGCGCCGTAAAGCCAGCCATCCGGCCCCCACTGCAGCGAGTTGGCCAGCGAATGCGTGTCGTCCATGCCGAAGCCCGTCAGCAGCACCTCGGGGTCGCAATCGGGAATGTCGTCCTGGTTCCGATCCGGGTAGTACAGCAGATACGGCGGCTGAACAACATAAACACCCCCATGACCCAGGCAGAAGCCGCTGGCGATGTTCAAGCCTGTCACGAAGTCCTTGGACTTGCTGAAGACGCCGTTCTCGTCGGGGTCGGACAGGATCGTGAGCTTGTCGAGCCCGATGGGGCCTTTCGGCGGCGGCTCGGGTTGCTTGTCCCAGATGGTCCGTAGATACTGATCCTGCTTGAGAGGCTTGAGACCTGCATAGTTGGGGTACTGCAGATACTGCAGCACCCACATCCGGCCCCGGGTGTCGAAGCTGATGCTCACAGGCTGGCGAATCATTGGCTCACTGGCCACGCACCGTGCCCGAAAACCCTGGGGCAGCTTCATGCGTTGCACAGCTTGTTCCGGCGTCAGCCCCTCTGCCTGAACCAATCCGAGGTGCGTCAGTAACAGTAGGATTGTCCAGACATAACGGTTCATCGGCAGCACTCCGGAGAGTCTCGCAGCACATTCAGAATTGCAGAATGGTCATACCGTCAGTGAAATGCAAGCACCGAACCAGGATCGTTGAAATCGAGAACTCGTGCGATGCCGCTCGCAGTTGCAGAATCCTGGTCTTCACAAGCCATATAACAGCAGCCGCTCGATTCCCGGGTACAAACTCCCCCTGCGTCAAGGCCGATCATGATTCCGTCCACCGTATCATCACGTGGCCGCAACCTGGCACTTCTGGCAGCACTGCTTGGGTGGATGTTCGACGGAATGGAGATGGGGCTCTTTCCACTTGTCGGGCGGGACGCTTTGCGGGAGTTGTTGGGCGACCAGGGAACACCGAACCTCGTCGACCGGTGGTTTGGTGTCGTCCTGGCTAGTTTCTTGGTCGGTGCCGCAACAGGTGGCGTGCTGTTTGGCTGGCTCGGCGACAAAATCGGCCGCGTTCGGGCCATGACAGTTAGCATCCTGCTGTATTCGCTTTGTAGTGGGCTGAGTGCTGCGGCGCAGTCGCCCGTGCAGTTCGCAGTTTTGCGCTTTCTTGGGGCGCTGGGTATGGGTGGCGAGTGGGCTCTCGGGGTCGCGCTGGTCATGGAACTCTGGGGCGGCCAATCACGGGCATTGCTGGCAGGGCTGATCGGTGCCTTCGGCAACCTCGGCTACCTGATCTGCGCTGCTATTGCGCTGGGCTTGAATCACACGGCCCCGGGGCAGATTCACGGCTGGTTCACAAGCATCGGGCTACCGACCGATTGGGCCGACGCGCTGACCGCAAACCGGTATTGGCGCTTGCTGATGCTGATGGGTGCAGTTCCCGCGTTCCTGACGATGTTCATCCGCCTCTTCGTCCCGGAATCGGAGAAGTGGACGCGCCAACAAGCGAGTGGAACCGCCTCGTACTGGTCGAGCCGCGACTTATTTGGCGTGCTCGTCGGTGCGGCCGCGGCCTGTGGCGTGATCGCACTTTGGGCGATTGACACCGCGGTGTTACCGCTGTGGGTACGGGCTGTGGGTTCGCTGGTGGGTCTGTGCATCGTGGTACTCGGCTATCTCTATCCGGCCCGTGGTTTCCTACACCGCAGCGGGTTACCGCGCGCAATCCAGCATTCCACACTTCGGCGAATGCTACTCGCTGCTGGGCTCAGCGGCGTGCCACTTCTCGGAACCTGGGCAGGGTTGATGTGGATGTACATGTGGGTGGGAATACTACCGGGTGGCAATGTTCCCGACGCCAAGCCGCTAATGCAAATCTCTTCTTCGGTTGGGGCCGCGCTCGGCTGCCTGATCGGTGCGCTGCTTGGTGGCTTGCTGGGCCGGCGACCGGTTTACGCCGCGATGTGTTTGCTGTCGATGGCAACGATGTTCGCGTTTTATCGCCAGGACAACCCGGTTTTTGGTATGGGTTTCGTGTTGTTCTCGGGCTTACTCGGGCTCGTCTCGGCCTCGTTCTACGGCTGGCTACCGCTCTACTTACCGGAACTCTTTCGCACCTCAGTGCGGGCGACGGGGCAAGGCTTCGGATTCAACTTCGGTCGCATCATCGCGGCAGTAGGCAATCTGCAGATGGCGAATCTCCTGGAGGCATTCGGTGGCGATTATGCCCAAGCCTGTGCGCTGATCGCGGGAGTATACCTCTTCGGATTGTTGCTGATTGCCGTTGCACCAGAAACCCACGGGCAGCCTCTGCCATAATAATACCGGTAGTACCCAAGTTTGGGGTGTAGCCTAATTCTTTGGTGGTGATGGCCGGGGTTGGGTCAGACGCAACCTTCGATTGGCATCAACGAGTCAGCAAAGTCGACTATGAAGCCGTGTGCAGGTCAAGTCAGTTTTGTTTGTCTTTCTGGTCGTTTTGTTCCGTGAATGGTCCTCACCCGATGGCGGGGCCGTTGACGGAACAAAACG
>JBGTAO010000626.1:0-4639 GCA_041749835.1 Gemmata sp.
AAGTACCCCGAGTTGCTGCGGGTCACGGTGGCCAGCGCCGGGAATGACCACCGCTTGGGAGCGAACGAAGCACCGCCAGCAATCATCTCGATCTTCCTGGGCGATCAACTGCAAGACGTGATGGATCAACTGGAACGAGCCGATCTGAAATCGACCAAGCAAGGCGGATACATGGAAGTGGGCGTCTCAGTGCTGCCACAACTCCCACGCGATGCAGGCGACCGAAACCGTACCAGCCCGTTCGCCTTCACCGGGAACAAGTTCGAATTCCGCGCGGTCGGTTCGAGCTTCAGCATCGCCGGCCCAAATACGGTGTTGAACACGATCGTCGCAGAATCGCTCGATTACATCGCCACACAGCTCGAAGTCGCCACCAAGAGCGGCAAGCCGCTGAACAAGGCGATCCAGGAGTTGCTACCGATCATCCTGAAGGAATCCAAGAAGGTCATCTTCAACGGAGACGGTTATAGCGACGAGTGGCACAAGGAGGCCGAGACGCGCGGTTTGCCAAACCTGAAGAGCACGACCGACGCGATTCCGGTGATCATCCGCAAGGACACCATCGAACTCTTCGCCAAGTACAAGGTGTACAGCGAGCGGGAACTTCAGAGCCGCTACGCCATCTTTAGCGAGAAGTACGTCAAAGAAGTGACCATCGAAGCCAACACCATGGTCAACATGGCGAAGACGATGATCCTTCCCGCGGCGATTCGTTATCAGGGCGAAGTGGCAACAGCCGTCAACGCCACCAAGACCGCCGGTGTGGATACCTCCACGCAACTGGAAGCACTGCGTGAACTCACCACGTGCATCAGCCAGTTTCAGACGGCGACGACTGCGCTGGAGAAAGTGACCCATCACCATCCAGATGGCGATCCGTACATGCACGCGAAGTACATCAAGGACGCGGTGATCCCCAAAATGGCCGAGGTGCGCACGCTGGGCGACAAGCTGGAAACCATCGTTGCGGAAGATCTGTGGCCATTGCCGACTTACCGGGACATGCTCTTCATCAAGTGACTTTACTGATGTCACCCCCAGAGCCCACGGACCCGCCTCCGTGGGCTTGTTCCGTTCACGCCGGAGCCGCTGTCGTGCCATTCGCTCGTGTTGCAGGTGCGTGGATTGCCCTGCTCACCGCACTGACCGGCTGCAAACCAGCCGTGCCCGTCGCCGCCGGCCCGGAAGGGTTGTATCAGCTCCATTGCGCGGAATGCCACGCTCAAGCCCGCGATTCAGGTGGACCCAAGATGGGCAGTTCACGAGGACCCGACCTTTCGAAGATTGGTGCCAAGCGAGGTCGAACGGCCGAGTATCTGCTCGCCTACATCCGCGACCCGAAAAGCCAGGTGCCAAACGCGAAGCTGATGCCGGCGTTCCGCGAGACACTCACCGAAGACCAACTCCGCTTGCTCGCGCAATGGCTGGCCAGCAAGAAGTAACACTGCGGTAACAACTTCACCAATCCCCTTTCCAGTACATTCCCGCGCGGTTACACTTTCAAAACGGCCTGTCTTGGCCCGTGACGATTTCCCGTTTTCACCTCTGCCCAGCGACCTCTTGCACTGGAGTCCAACTGATGTCCGCACCGATACCCGACCCCACCCGCCGGATCTTTCTCCGTTCTGCCATGGCAGCGTCCGTTCTCCCGCTCTGGAGTGTTCGGGGTGCCTTTGCGGACGAGTTGACCCGGACCGCGGCTCAGACCGAAGGCCCGTTCTACCCGAACCGCCTCCCACTCGACACCGACAACGACTTACTCGTGATCAACGATGGCATTACCCCCGGAATCGGCGAGATCACGCATTTGACGGGCAAGGTGCTGGACGCACGGGGCAACCCGGTCAATAACGCGGTAGTCGAGATCTGGCAGTGCGACGGCAACGGCGTCTACCTCCACACCGGCGATAGCGACGGGAAGAAAGACAAGCAGGACAAGAACTTCCAGGGCTTTGGCCGTTTCGTGACTGGCAAGAATGGCGAGTACTACTTCCGCACCATCAAGCCCGTGCCGTACCCCGGCCGCACGCCGCACATCCACTTCAAGGTCAAGAAGGGCCGCAAAGATCTGTTGACCACTCAGATGTACATCAAGGACCACCCCGGAAATCCGAAAGATGGCATCTGGCGTGGCGTCCGTGATCCCAAGCAAGTGGATTCCATCACCGTTGCGTTTGACAAGATCAAGGAATCCAAGATCGGCGAACTCATGGCGAACTTTGTGATCGTCCTCGGTGTTACACCCGAAAGTTAGAAGTGTGTTTGGTGCGGCTGCGACAGGGATTTCATTGACCTCGGCGGCCGGGCAGCCAAAAAACCTGCCCGAGTCGTCATCCAGATTCTGCGGTACGATCCCGGGGAGTCGCTCTTCCTGGGATCACGGTCCTCGGGATTGCTCTTCCAGCTTCTCCATGACTTCGCTTTTTGCCAGAATCGCTCAAATCTGTCAGCACTTTCTCTCGCATCGACTCGACGAATCCGACAACTGAACCCGGACACGTTCTTGACCGTAGATGAGATGTCACCTAGCGTGTCTGGAACTCGCATGTAAAGGCCAGCCATCCCGAGGTCGCCGTGAAGCTGTCTGCTCCGCCTGCTGCTGCTCCCAAATCCGATGAATCGGACCCGGCTCCTGATCACGCTTCGGCAGCGGATGCTCCTCCGGGAACCGACGCTCCACCACCCGCATTGCCCCCGAAAGCGATTGCCTGGCCCTCGTGGTTTGCGAGTGCCGATACGCTGCTGGCGTTCCTGGCAATTCTGCTTGCGTTCCTGGTTGCCTCATTCGAATCGCGCAATTCGGATATGTGGGTCCATCTCGCTGCGGGAAAGCGGCTCCTGGCCGGCGAGTACCGCCCCGGAACCGATCCGTTTAGCTACGCCACTGGCGATCGCATGTGGGTCAACCACAGCCTCCTCTTCGATGTCGGCTCGTATCTGGTGTACGGGGGCAAAGGCGTTCTCCTCGTCGTGTTGAAAGCGCTGGCAGTGGCACTGACATTTGCCCTGTTGATCGGCATTCGTCGCTCACCCTATCCGCTCTGGCCGTGGGCCGCTGTCGCGGTATTGGCGATCCTGGCGACGGCTCCGCGAATGATTCTCGCACCGCTCGTGGGGTCGCAGCTACTGTTGGCGCTCACGCTGTTCCTGCTGTATCGCATGCCGCATCGTACAGGCTCCTGGCGTTTCCCGGTGCTGATTGGCATCACGTTCTGGCTCTGGGCGAACATCGATAGCTGGTTCATTCTCGGCCCGATCACCTTGGGCTTGGTGCTACTGGGCGAACTGCTCCAAAGTCGTTTCCGAAAGGATACTGGCTCACCCGAACGCAACCTGGAACCACTGGGGCGGGTGCCCGATCTTCGCACACTGGTAAAAGCACTGATCATCGGCATTGTGGCCTGTACGCTCACCCCACACCACATCGCAATTTGGGAGTTGCCCTTTGAACTGGCCGGTTACCAGGGTGCCACCGCCGATCCACGCGTGCGGCAAGTGTTGCTCTCGCCGCTTGATCGCATTTACAGCGAAAGCAGCTCGCTCGGCTACAACGTGAATGGGCTCGCCTACGTAATTCTGTTTGTCGGCGGTGGAGCCGTGATGGGGTTGGGTGCGACTCGCTTGCGACTCAACCATCTCACCGTGTGGGTCGGTTATGCACTGCTGAGCCTCACCAGCATCTTCGCGATTCCGTTTTTCGCCATTGTGGCAGTACCGCTGATTGCTGCTCAGTTGAACGGTGCATCAGCGGGTTTGACTCTTCGGAACTGGAAAGATCCACGAACACGATTCGTGCTGTTGGGATCAGTTGGCGGTCGGGTTTTGTGCCTGTTGGCCGTTGTGGTGGCCTGCATTGTGGCCTGGCCCGGTTGGTTGCATCCCGAGACGAACAACCCGGCACTAGCCCATCGGGTGGGCTGGGGAGTTGATGTCGATGACGGAATGGTGCGAGCCGCGCAACAACTCCAAACCTGGCGCGAACAGGGCCGGTTGCCAGCGGATGTCCATGGAGTGATCACTTCGGCGGAACTGGCCAACCACTGCGCCTGGTTCGCACCACTGGAAAAGGTGTACATGAACCGGCGTTACCAACACCATCGCCCCGAACTCAGCGATTACTTGAACATCCGTGCCGGGTTCGGTTTGTTCTCGGTGGATGAAGTGCCAAGTCAGAAGGAGTTGGCCGCGGAGTTGCAAAAGATCGGTGCTGAATATGTCGTGTCTCACTCCGGCCCCGGCGACGGCATTCAATTGCGGACACTGGCACGCATTTCAGCGGAGCGGCAATGGATGGATCAGGATCACTGGTCCCCGTGGTTTGTGGATGGCCGCACCGCTATCAGTGGTTGGCGCGAGGAACCGGGCCGCGAAAAGCCAAGCTTCTCGCAGTTGCGGGTCGATCCGGTCGCCCTGGCGTTCCACCCGGGTGCCGAGCGCTTGCCACCTGGCGAGACACGCCCGGTTCCCGTGCCCGGCGGCTGGGAGCGTGCATTCCTGAGCCGACCGAACTTGCCCCCCATCGCGGCTGATGAAGCGGCAGGTTGGACCCGCTTTGGAGAAGTGCTGCGCGCCTCGCAGCAACAGCGCCAACAGGCCATCGGGTTGATGCTGTATGTGACGGACCGGATCTTCGGCGGAG
>JBGTAO010000627.1:0-11838 GCA_041749835.1 Gemmata sp.
CCGCAACCACTTCGTCCGCACGAATCGCAACATCTCCCACGGCGGAGTCGGCCAACATCAGTACCAACGGCCCGCCCGAGGGCAACACTCGGGCGATCGCTTTCAGAAAGCGGCCCAGTTCGCGGCTCCACGTACTCACGGCTTGCCCCGATGGCAGCCGGGCATACGCCGACCGCGACCCCATTTCCCCCTTCGCCAGCCGTGCGGAGTCGAGCTTGAGCCAGCGCAATCGCAAGGAATGGTGCGCCAGGTAGTCGTACGTGGCGGCATAGGGCGGTGACGTGATCACGGCATCGACCATTCCCGGCGGCAACGACTTCAGTTGCGTGGCATCGTCTTCAGCGACTAACACCGGCACTTCGGGCGACGGCACCAATTGGCCCAGCGCCTGGAGCCGCACGATGAGATCTTGCGTCTTCTGCAGGAACAGTTTTGCCGGAAAACCCGCAGCAGTGCGGCGACCCGCGATCGCGTGGCTGGTATCGCCGCGTTTGCGCGACAGCTTCACCAGAATCGCGGAGAGGACCAACCACAGATCGGCCGTTGCTGCGTCGGAAGGCAAGCTCTCCAGTTTGGCACGCAGCGAATCGAGTTCGAGAAGTACATGCGGCTCGAACAGTTCCAGATCTTCGGGTGGGAAGCGGCGGCTGGCACCGGCCTTGGCTTTTCGCCGTGTGTTGGCGTGGTCTGCAACTTCCTGCGCTCGCATGGCCAGGAGTTCGAGTTCCGCAGCGGTGTGAACACGGGTCTTGCTACGAGCCAACCGCACCGCAAGGGGGTTCAGATCGGTTCCCAGAGACCGGCGACCGGCGACCATTGCCTCGACAAGCACGGTACCGGAGCCACAACAGGGGTCCAGAATCTTCCCGGCAGCAGGTACAAACGCGGCAACGAGCCGGGCGGCTGTGACGGGGTGCAAGCGGGCTGGGTAGGTGTGAAAGCCGTGGACGTGGCTGCGGGCCGGGTCGTCGTCCGCCTCGGTGGAAGGGGCCACGGCCAGCGCGTGGGCCAGCCGTTGGGCGTCGTCGGGGTCGCCTTCCGTGGTAATTGTTCCCCCGACGTTGATCAGGGCGCGACGCCGTCGCAATGGTTCGTTCATCGTCAATCCAGCAGGAACGGGTTGGTGCGCTTCTCGTGGCCAATCGTGGTCACGGGGCCGTGCCCGGGGTAAACGACCGAATCGGGCGGTAGCGGCCAGAGCACGCGACGGATGTTCGCCTTCAGCGTTTCGAAGCTGCCACCAGGGAAGTCCGTGCGGCCGACGGAACCGCGGAAAAGTACATCGCCACCCAGCACGGTGAACGGTTGCGATTCGCGGATGAGATACACGACGTGGCCCGGCGAGTGCCCCGGAACATCGAACACCTCCAGCGTGATCCCGGCCACGGTCAGCGAGTCGCCTTCGTTCACCAGTCGATCGGCCGGTGGGCTGGTCACATCGAAGCCGAAAGTAGCACTCATGTTCACTTCGGCGCTGGTGAGATACGGCGCATCGCGGGTGCCAATGATGATCGGTGCATCCGGGAAGGCGTGCTTAAGCGCCGCGTTGCCTGCAATGTGATCGACGTGGCCGTGGGTGCACACGATCGCGGCGAGGGTGAGCCCGTTCTCGGCCAGCGCTTCCTGAATCAGGTCGGGTTCGAAGCCGGGGTCGATCACGAACGCTTCCGTCTGTCCGTCGCGCCAGACCACATACGAATTCTCGGCGAACGGCTGCGATTCAATGGTCACAATCTGGATTGGCATTGCGTAAGATCTCGTGTCGCTCGGCGGATGTTGCACGCCAGGTTATTGGTAGTTTACGCGAGACGGGCGTGATCGTGTGACCACCTTCGCGGATGGCTCCACAAAACTCCCCTTCCCCGCCCGGAGTTCCCACGCTATGAGCCCCGCCAACTCCAGTTATTCCGGGAGATCTCGACATGGCTCGATGGCGAACAGGACTGGCAGCGACAGTAGCAGGTCTGGCAGTGGGAGCGGCCTTCGCTCAACCGCCCAAGGCTGAAACCAACAAGGCGACCGCAACCATTACGAAGGCCAGCGCCGAGACAACTCCGGAACCGGCCAAACCCGCCGAAAGCTTGGCAGGCATGCTCGCCGATGCCCGGGCGGCGTATGGCAAGCTCCGCGATTACACGGGCACCTATACCCGGCAGGAGCGCATCAACGGTGTGCTCTCGGCCGAGCAGGTGGGCGAAATGAAGATGCGTGTGAACCCGGTGGGGGTTTACGTGCGATTTGCCCGACCGGAGGCTTACGCAGGTGCCGAAGTCGTATTTTCCGGTGCCAAAAAAGACGGCAAGGTGCGCTATCGCCCGGCCGGGTTGCCGGGCCGCAAGGGGTTCCTGAAGCTCGACCCCGAAGACGCCAAGTTCCTGACCGATCACCGCCACCCGGTCACCGAGTGGGGCATGGGGCCGATTCTCGATCTGATCGCTTCTGCAACCGCTCGTGAAAAGACGCTGAACAACCCGGTGGAAGTGCATGCCAGCGATTACCAGTTCGCCAATCGCAACGTGGTTCGCTACGAGATCGTGACCCGCCGCGCCCACGCCTTCCGCTACGCCGCCCGCATGGTGGTGTATGTGGATAAGGAGACCAAGCTACCCGTGCGTTTCGAAGCCTACGGCGATCCCAAGGCCGGAACCACGACGCCCGAACTGTTGGAAGCGTACAGTTTCACCGACCTGAAGTTCAACAACGGGCTGGGCGAGAACATCTTCGATTATTGAGACGTGACTACCGACGAGCGGAGGGCGAGCGCCCTCCGCTTCCGTTTGGCTCACTCACTTCACGACCGCCGGCCCCAACAGATCGTTGGCTTTCGTTGGGTTCTTCTGAACGTAGTTGGCAATACCCGCGAAGAAATCGAGGAGCTGCGATGCGGCGTCTTCCGCCACGGTCGGGACGGATGGCCCGAGCACACGCAGCACCAGGTTAGCGGCCCGACTGTCGCTGTGCATGTACGCCTGAACGGTGGGCGCGAAGAGGGCCACGCCGTCCCGTTCCGCCTTCTTGGGGTGAGACACGATCACGACGCCCTGCACCGGAATTGCGGGTGTCAGCGCGCTGGCTTTCACCTTACCGGTGGCGTACCACACGCGGCCATCGGGAAACGAGCCAACCGTTTGCCAGACCACCTCGCTGCCACCTTCATCGATCCAGGCAAACTTGCCTGCACCGGCATCGCGTATCGTGAGGGTGGGAACCTTGAGGCGCTGCCAGGCCAGGGCGACGCGGTCCGAGTGATCGTACAGCCATTCGTACACGGCCACGGTACACACCACTTCTTCGCCCACGGCCCGCGTACTGACGGTTGGTTTGTTCACCACCTTGAGAACCGCATCGCGGAACTCCGGGCGCACCGCCTCCGCCAGATTCAGCCGGGCCGGCATCGCAGGCACAGGCACCACCATGGATGCCGGAACACCCGGTGCGGCGCGATCGGGAGGTGCTGCCAGGCTGCCCCCCGCGGCCAGCCCCATCATCAACTGACCCAGCGACTTGCCGAGTTTGCGCATTGCACGCCCCCAGGTCCAAAGGACGGATTCCTCCTAAAGGATCGAACCGCGAGCCCTCCCAGAATCAACAATTCCCCTTACCATGGCGGGTTGATCTTGCCGGCGTCCCGCCAACCCGGGTAAGTTCCCGCAACTCCCGTAGATTCCGGTCGGCCAGGAGGCCCACCCCATGAAGCGCAAGAAGTGGTTACTCCGCGTTGGCTTTGGGCTGTTCGTGATTGTTGCGGCGGCTGGCACGTGGGCCGGCCTAAATGCCACGGTTCTGCAAGCACGCTACACTGCGTATCAATTCCGTACGGCCACCACCGACGAACAGCGCAGCAACGCCGCCGATCGGCTCATCGCGCTGGGCGACCCTGGGCTCACCCAACTCCTCGAACATCTGCGCAGCAGCGACGATGCCGGGCGGGCAGCCGTGGTCGCAGCACTCACCCGCTATCTGGATGGCTTACCCGATGGCGATCAGCGGGCCGTCACCGTGGCCGGGCAACTTCTGCAGTCCTTTCCGGAGCACGAGACCGCCACGCAGCAAGCGATACTGGAGTTGCTGCCGGTCGTGTTGAAAAGCACTGGCAACACCTACGCTTTGAAGTGCCGTGAAGCGGTCGCCATCGGGTTGGCCATGCCGGATGTGCCCAGCCGCCTGCACGCCGTGCGGTTGGCCATTCACCCAGACATCAAGATGCGGGCCAACCTCGTGCCGATGCTGGCCGCCAGTGAGCCCGAGATTCGGCGCACGGTGCTCTTCGCGGTCGCTTCCCTGGCCGAGGGCGAACCACTGCTGAGTGATGAAGATCTCTTCCGCTGGCTCCACGATCCCGATGAAAGCGTGCGCAAAACGTGCCTGGATGCGCTGGTGAACCGCGATCGAACGGAAACTGAGATTCAGCTTGGCCGCCGCCTGACCCACCCCGACGCCAGTGAACGCCTGAAACTCTTGATGGACCTTCGCTACGACGACGATGTGAACGATCCGGAGCCCTGGCTCGAACGCCTCGCCCGCGATCCCGAACCCGCCGTGCGAGTCGGCGCGGTTCGTGTGGCCATGGAGCTATCACGCGATCCGCAGCAATCGCGCCCACCGTGGATCACGCCCATTGCGACCACCGATCCCGACCCCACCGTGCGCCGAATTACCACGTTTCTTCAGCGAAATTCGGGTCGCGCGCCAGCCAGTGGTATCCGCACAGTCGGCGGTCCCTGAGGACGTGAAGAGGACGAGAATCGGCATTTCCGGCAAGGACAACCCGCGTGCTCACCACAGCTTCCCGGCTGCATGCGCGTGGGGAATCGTCAATCTCATTTTCGGAAAAAACTTCACTTCAGGCGCGAATGGTCCTTGACGGCGCAACTTACCTGCTTTTACAGTTAAGGGAAATGAATGGGTTGTGAGAAGCTGCGCAGGGAATGCGCGAAAGGCTTCAGCCCCGCCCCAACATGGTTACTGTGTGGATTCCTGAGCGCAAGCCCACCACGGTATCCACCAGTTTGCAGTGCACCCGGTTTGACAGGGAGAGTTGGCACTGCACGTTAGGCTGAAGCTGGGAATCACACTCAGGGAGTCGTGCGGATCGACTCCAAAGACACGGAGGAGTGACCACGACGGTCTGTCCCCACTTATCAGACTCACGGAAAGATAGACACCAATGCTTGTGCTGTCCAGGAAAAAAAACGAGTCGATTGTCATCAACAACGACATTGTGATCACGGTGGTCGAGATCCGCGGCGATAAGGTCCGCCTGGGGATCGTCGCACCCAAGGATGTCCCTGTGCATCGTGAAGAAGTGTACGAAGCGATTCACGGGGTGAAGCTCCAGCTACCGCCGCCGGTCGTGGTGCGAGCCGAGTCCTCCGACCCGCAGCCGTGATGCCAGCCGCACCACCGGATCGCTAATGCAACTCCCCAGCAGTCCGTCATCTGTGGGGAACAGGTTGAACTGCCGCCCACCAGGGTGCCACCACGTCATGCATCGTGACGAATGCTAATACCGTAAGCACATACTCCTGTCGCACCGCATTTCTCAGATCTGTTCCGTTCGAGCGCGCCGCTGTCGGTAATATTTCAGCCCGGGCACAAAGAACGACAGCGCGGAGACAACGCCAAATAACAGAATGCTCACCTGTGTGACTAGCGGCATCACCACCGCCGCAGCGAAGTTGAGTGCCGCCCAGCCGTAGAAACGGCCCGAAAGAATCCCGGCCTTGAACACCATCACCATCCCCGCGGCCACGGCCACCGCGGGCGACAACGTGAGCGCGGGCAACCCGGCAAGCCACTCGATGATGAACATGCCAATACTGGCACACACACCGGCCGCCCAGGCGTGGGCGATCTGCCGTTCCACGAACAACACGGGGCCCGCTGCCTTGCGGAATTGCCACAGCACGTAGCCCCACGTCAAGAGCCCCACCGACCAGAAGCCGAGATACCAGATGTGATCGGTGACCGCGGCCCAGGCCATCACTTGCGTGATCAGGCAAAGCGAGAAGATCATCAGGCTATGCCACATCCACAGCTTGCCCCAGTTTTCGAGCACATCGGCATGGTGGGTCTCACGCAAGACACGGGCCAGGAAGAAGCGGAGGCCACTGGGCGCGGCCGCAACCGCTTCCCCGGCCGAGTAGGCTTCCAGATCCGTCGCCAAGGCCGCGGCCGAGGGGTAACGCAGATCCACCGGCTTCTGCAAGCATTTCAGGCAGATCAACTCCAGATCGCGGTCGACCATTGGGTTGAGGTCGCGGGGCGGCACCGGCTCTTGTTCGAGAACCAACAGCAGCGTATCGACGGGGTGCGCCGCCTGGAACGGCGGGCGACCCGTGAGCAATTCGTAGAGAATCGCGCCAAGTGAATAGACATCGGCTGCCGGCGTCAGATCCTTACGTCCACCTGCCTGTTCCGGCGACATATAGCTGGGGGTGCCCACCACGGCACCGGTCCGCGTCAGGCTGCCGGCGTTATCGATCTTCTTGGCGAGGCCGAAGTCGGTGACCTTGGGAACCTGGATAAGCGAATCGGAATTCGGCGCAGTGGGTGTTGGCAGCAGGCCCGGTTGCACCACGCTGGAATCGCGCGAGCTTGCCCCGGAAAGCAAGATGTTCGAAGGCTTCAAATCGCGGTGCAAGATACCTTCCACATGGGCATGGTGAACAGCCCGGGCAATCGTGGCCACCAGGCTGGCCGCCTCGCGGGGTGGCAGCGGCCCGCGCTCCCGCACCCGTTCCGCCAGCGTTTGGCCACCAACGTATTCCAGGCACAGGTAGGCTTGCCCGCCGACCGTGCCCACTTCGTGCACCGTGACGATGTTCGGATGTTTCAGGCGAGCGGCGGCCTCGGCTTCCGTCCGAAAGCGAGCGCGATCCGCATCGGTGGCCAGGTGCGCATCGCGGACCATCTTGAGCGCAACCACCCGATCGAGGCTCTTTTGTCGCGCCTGATAGACCACGCCCATTCCCCCACGCCCGAGTTCACTGAGGAGTTCGAAGTCGCCGAACTCGCGGGGCAGTGCCGCAACGTTTGTCGTCCGTGTGGTGTCGCTGGTGAACGACGGAGTCAGTGGTCCGGCAGGGACGTAGCACTCGGTTAAAGGCGGGCTGGAAGGTGGTCGCTGGGCCAGATGCGCGAACTGCGCCACGGCCCAGAGTTCCCGCAACTCGACCGCGATTTCCGGGTGTGCCCGAGCAGTTGCATCGATGTCGGCGGGGCGGCCGGCACGCACCTCCGTGGCCAGGCGCTCGATCAGTGTGGCAAGCTGTTCATCGCGATCCGCTGACATGGGTATTTGAGCCACAGGAGTGCGTTCTCGGAGCGGTTTAGTCTTCTGTTGCAATCGCGGTTGCGTACTCGGCGAGCGCCTCACCGGCCGCTTCGCTGAACTCCTTGCCACCTTCAAGTTCGAACAGGATGTACCCGAACGGCTCGCGGGGGTCGATCCGCACCAACAAATCGAGCCATTGCCCGCCCAGTTGGTACGTCAGCCAGCCGGCTTCGAGCGGTTCGTATCGGGCGCCGGGTACTCCCACGAGCACGGAAACATCGGGCCGTTCGGGTTGCACCAGCCGTGCGGCTTCGCGCACCGCGTCTTTGAGCAATGGGTAAACCTCGTCGGGTGGCGGGGCGAGTTCCCAGTCGCGTTCCTCCACCCGGTAGTACAGCATGCCATTCTCTTCCCCAAAGCGCACTTCCAACCGGGTCGCCTTGTCGCGCAGGGCATTCAGAATGATGACGTGCAAGTAGCGCCGGGGGAGCGGCTCGGCGAGCAATTGCTCGGCAGTTTCGAAGACAAGCACAGAATCACTCGTTGGGGGCAGGGGTGAATCCGGGGCAGCGATTCTCAGGCTTCGGGCAGTTCCCCGCCATCGGGTACGAGCACGGTGCGAAGTCGGCGCAGTGCCCGCAGGTAACGCATGGAAGCCGCCGCTTCTGTCAATCCCAGTGCCGCCGCGACTTCCTGGTTCGAGAGTAGTTCATGGTGCCGCATCAGGATAATCTCGCGATCGTCGTCCGAAAGGCGATCGATGGCCGACGAAAGGCGGCGTTGCAGTTCCTGGCGAATTGCCTCCGATGTCGGTGTGCGCTCGGTATCAATCAACTGGGCGATCAGCGATACGCTCGATTCATCGGCCCATGCCGGACGAGCAATGGGTTGTTCTCGGTCGACGCTGCGGCGCTGGGCGAGTCGGTGCCGGCGGTGCGTGTCGATGATGCGATCCTGGGCCAGGTGCCGTAGCCACAGGTGGAACGGCATGTCGGGCTTCTTGAGGTATTCGATCAGGCGTTGATTGGCTTCGATGAGCACATCTTGCACGATATCGGAGGCATCGACGCGGCGGGCGATTGCGGGATCGAGGCGTAAGCCGATCACGCGGCGGAGTGGTTCTCGAAATTCAGTGAGGAGTTTATCGACCGCACCGGGAGCGCCAGTGCGGGCATCGTCGAGTAGGCGGTCAGTCTCGTCGCGGTTGGGCCACATGCTACCATTGTAGGCGCAGATACCGCGTGTGACCGCACTGTTGATGTCGTGCCAATCGGATCATAAAGCAACCCCATGCAAACGACCCGTTGGACCGCCCCAGTCGGCACGGCTGGCCTGATCTTCGATTGCGATGGCACGCTCGCCGACACGATGCCCGCGCATTACCGAGCGTGGACCGCGATGCTAGACCGGCATGGCATCCCGTTCCCCGAGCCGCGCTTCTACGCGATGGGGGGAATGCCAACCGCACAAATCATCCGCGTTCTTGCCGCCGAAGCGGGTGTGGAAATCGCCGACCTCGATGCCATGGTGCACGAGAAGGAACAGCGTTTCCTGACCTTTCTGGATGCCGTCACGCCGATTGATCCGGTGCTTTCCATCGCGGCACACTATCGGGGCAAGCTGCCGATCGCCGTAGCCAGTGGCGGCTATCGCGATACGATTACCCGCACTCTGGACCGTCTGGCCATTCGCCACTGGTTCGATGCCATGGTGGTTGCCGAAGATACGCCACGCCACAAACCGGAGCCCGATGTGTTCCTGGAGGCCGCCCGCCGACTGGGCGTGCCGGCCACGGGGTGCGTGGTGTTCGAGGACACCGATATCGGATTGGAAGCCGCACGCCGGGCCGAAATGCAGGGCATCGATGTGCGCCCCTGGCGGAACCACTGAAGCCAGGAACGCACCAGCGGCTTTCGATTCAGGACCTCAATTTCGTGTTTTGCACGGGTTCGGAATGCGGGTTGCAACAGCTTCAATGTTGCCCCGCAGGCAACGAATGACCATGATATCTATGTTCCGCTTTACCTTGGAAGGAGACTTCAATGCGTGGATTCTTACTCGCGGGTGGACTGGTCGCGGTCCTGGCGACCGCGGGTGCCCTCTCCCGTCCGGCCGTGGCCCAAGACGACAAGACATTCGATCTGCGCGGCCCCGGCCCGCAAAAAGGGCAGGTGCTCCAAAGCAAAATGAACATGAAGATCAAGGACGCCGCAACCACCGTCAAGGTGATGGGGCAATCGATTGATCTCAAGATGACCATGGACATGGTCGGCGAAGAAGAGCAAAAGATCCTCGCGGTGGATGGCCGCAATGTCACCAAGGTTCAGACCAAGGTGACCAAGGAGCGCGCCGATATCACCGCCGACCTCGGTGGCGGCATGACCATGACCCAGCCCACCGAACTGGAAGGCGAAGTGATCATCAGCGAGCGAATCGGCGAAGGAAAATGGAAGCACGCGTTGGTGGACAACAAGCCGACCGAGAAGCAGAAGAAGGAACTCGATAACCGCAACGGCATCGAGAACGACGACGACATGTTCCCCGCTGAGAAGGTGAAAGTGGGCCATACTTGGACCGTGGACGCCAAGGCGATGACCCGACTGTTCGGCAACTCGTTCACCGACATCAAGGGCGACCTGAAGCAGAAATTCCTCAAGCTTGAAATGATCGACGGCGAAGAGTGTGCCGTGGTCGAGTCGACCGGCACCATCAAGGGGAAGATGAAGGACGAAGACGGTTCGCCCGCACTCGACGTACAAATGGACCTGAAGGCGACGGCGTGGCGCTCCCTCAAGACGGGCGTGGAAGTGAAAGGGAAGTTCACTGGTGAGATCAAGCTCGCTGGCAAGCAAAAGGTGGACGATACCGCTGTGGATATCACCATGTCCGGGCCACTCACCGGCGAGACGATCACCAAGCTGAAGTGATTGTGGCTTTAGGCCGGGTGGAATGGTCGTTCACACGATCGTGACCGCGGCTTCCCTGGGACCGCGGTCGTTGCTTTCCTGGGTCCGCATTTCGGCTTCCCTGGGACCGCGGTCGACCCGACCGCATCAATGCGAAGAGCGGACCAGAGGTCCGCGCGGTCCCGGGGGAATACCCACGGGCCTCCCGACAGCTTTCCTGGGACCGCGGTCGTCCCGACCGCAATCAGTTCGCCATGACGTTGTAGCCGCAGTCCACGTAGAGAACTTGCCCGGTCACCGCCGAGGCGAGTGGGCTACATAGGAAGAGCACACCGTTCGCCACTTCTTCCGCCGAGATGGGCCGCCGCAGCGGGGAATGCTCGGCCGCGTGCGTGATGAGCTTGTCGAAATCCTTGTTGATGGCCCGAGCGGCCCGGCTCGCATAGGGGCCAGCCGAGATCAGGTTCACGCGGATATTGCGATCCCCCACAAACCAGGCGAGTTGCTTGGCGTCGATCTGCAACGCGGCTTTGCTGGTCCCCATGCCACCACCGTAGTGGGGCACCACGCGTTCGCCGGCCACATAGGTCAGCCCCACCACGCTGCCCCCGCCGGGGCGGTTTGCCATGTGCGGAGCGGCGGCACGCACCAGGCTGATCAACGAGTATGAACTGATTCCTGCCGCTTCCAGGTACGCCTTGCGGCTTGTCTCGATAAGCGGCTTGGTCACTTCTCGGCTGAATGCGATCGAGTGAATCAGGATGTCGATTCCGCCAAACTCTTTGGCAACCGCGTCGACGGTGCCCTGGATCGAATACTCGGGGAACTTGGCGTATCGGCGGTCGTTCTTCACCTCGTCGGGCACATCGACCATCGTGTCGTAGTTGGCGTCGCAGGGGTAAATCTTGGTGGGCTGGAACTCGGAGCCGTCGGGCATCTTGCGGGACTCGGTGTCGTCGTCTTGTGTGCTGCGTAACAGCCCCTCCACGATGCCGACCACACGCGGGTGGCAAGCCAACACGACGTTCGCTCCGGCGGATTGCAGCGCCTTGGAGATGAACCAGGCGAAGCTCAGATTGTCGCCCACACCCGTGACGAGCGCGACTTTCTTGGACAGGTCGATGGGGATCATGATCGAGAACCTCACTGCAACAAACGGCGAAGCCGCAACGCCGAGCGGAGCCTTCCGCTGGGCGTCGCGGCCAGGATTGCCTGATCGCGATATATCCGCGGCGTGCCCCATGGGCAACGGGGGCACGCCGCATCGATCACTTCTTGGGCGTCATCTTGGCCAGCGCGTCCTTGGCGGCGGTCTTCACATCAGCCGAAGCATCATCGCACGCCTTGTGCAAGTACGCCAGGTATGCCGGATCGCTGTAGCCCAGTTTGCTCAACTCGTCGATACAGAAGGCCCGCACAAAAGCGGCCGAGTCGTGCTGAGCGGCCTGGAAGATCATCGTCTTCACTGCATCATCGGAGCCATGGCGACCACCCGCAAGAGCCTTCGCGGCAAGCACACGCTCGGTCGGGGCCTTGCCGTGCTGCAGCGCGACCACGTGGGGCTGGATGTCCTTCATGAGCGCGGCCGCCGCCGGCGACAGGTGCACAACCTGGACCACCTTCGGAGCAGTGGTGGAGACACCGCCCGGAGGTACA
>JBGTAO010000628.1:0-1942 GCA_041749835.1 Gemmata sp.
GCGATGGATGATTCCCTTTTCGTGTGCATACTGGAGGGCTTCGGAGAGTTGCTTCCCAAAGGTGAGCACCTCTTCCCAGGTCAGCCTCCCCCGGCGCGACAACACCGCGTCAAGGGCTTCGCCATCAATAAACTCCATCGCAATGAACGGCGTTTTCCGGTACTGCCCCGTGGCGTAGAGCTTGACAATGTGTGGGTGCCGGAGTTGCTTGAGGATATTCGCTTCCCGCTCAAAGCGTGCCATGGCAGCATCGTTACCGAGCAGCCCAAGTGCCACAACCTTCAGCGCAACCGGCACAATCTTACCATCCTTGAAGAATTGAGCACGGTACACGGTCCCCATGGCACCGCTGCCCAGTTCCTTCTCAATCTCGAATCGATATGATCCGGAACCGATCGTTTTGCCGATCAGCATTGCGCAACCCTCACGCCTCGAACGCGATCTCCCCAGTTCATTGTAATCATTTCTGAGCGAACCATCGTTGCGATTTTGTTGGACCAAATTGCAAGCTGTTACACCAGTTGGGCAATCCCAGTTGGTGTGGGCCTCGTCGGAATTCCTGAAGGCATGCGGATCGTCGCAGCCGGACAAGTTCGTGGCTATAATTCACAATAGCAACTACGGGAAATGCGTTGTTGCAGTCGAACTCGGCGAAAAGGCACCTATCGCCGCGGAGAGTAATATGGCCTCTGCCCTGGAACCGACCAAAGAACTGGCCACGAAATATACTGCGCTCGTCGATGAGCAGCTCGCTCAAACGAAGAGCCGAATTCGCATGCACGATCTGTCCTTTGGCGCGTTGTGTATCGGGGCCGTCACTGCGATCTACGCCACAGGGATGATTGTGGCTGATCAGTACCTGAACCTCTCCGAAGGTACGCGGCAGGCCGCCTTGTTGGGTTACTTGCTAGTGCTGGGGTCACTGGCATACACCCTTATGATTCGGCCATTCCGGCGGCAGATCAACCCATTGTACGCCGCCGCTCGCGTCGAGCAGACCATAGACGACTCGAAGAATAGTGTGACCGGTTACGTGGAGGCACTCGATAAGGCTGAGGTCGCCGGGTCGGTGAAAGTTGCAATGTCGGCTCGGGCAGCGCGAGTTGTGGACGATGCCGATGTCAACCTGGCGGTCGATCATCGCAGCCTGTTGGTAGCAGGTGGTGTGCTGGTGGTCTTCCTCCTCACGCTCATGGTTCTCTTCTTCGTCTTTCGGCCAACCCAGTTCAGTTCCCTGATTGCCCGCACGTTCGCCCCGTTCTCGTCGTCTCCTATACCGACACGCACACAGATCGAACTCTTGAAACCGCAACCCGCAGACCCAACGATCACTACCGGGCAAAGCGTGATCGTGCAGGTTCACGTTGGAGGCAAGGTTCCCGATGCGGCTACCCCTGAGCGCGTACGCTTGCTCATCCGGCATAACCCAGCTGATCCCAATTTTGATGAGATTCCGATGGAGGCTGGCGAATCGTCGCGCCACTGGCAGGTGAAAGTGCCGGAGTACCTGATTCAGAACGGCTTTTGGTACAAGGTGGTCGCAGGCGATGCGGAAACTCCAGAATATCGTGTGACCGTGCGGTCCTTGCCGCTGTTCAACGACTTCCGCTCCACATTCGTGTACCCCGCCTACACACACAAGCCGAACGACGCTTCCACCGATCCAAACATCCGCGCGTATCCTGCAACTCAGGTTACACTCGTCGCCCGGGCCAATCGCGATCTGAAAAGCGGTGCAATGGAGCTGCTCGACCTCAAAGGCGAGAAGATCGCGGGGAAACCGATCGAGGGCCAACCGGACAGTTTGCAGTTCCAGTTCGTGGTCACCGAGCCGACACGGTACAAGTTGTCGATGCTGACCATAGCCGACGAGCGGAATAGTGATCCGCCGATCTTCAACATCACGCTCGATTCGGACAATGCACCAACCGTTCAGGTTACC
>JBGTAO010000629.1:0-12839 GCA_041749835.1 Gemmata sp.
CAACCGCCCCCGGAGCCCGGCCGGCTGCTCCTGGTGCGGCCAAAAGGGCTGCCCCGGTTCGCAAGCCCGCACTCGCGAAGAATCGGTTCTCGCACATCGACGCGAACACACGCCAACTGGGCCAGAAGTTCGTCGATCTCGGCTACATGGACGATGCTCAACTGGAATCGCTCTACGAAGACCTGCGGACGAGCGAATCGAGGCTGGGCGACCTGGCGAGTGAGCGCGGCCTCGTCAACGACGATCAACTGTTGCAGGCAACCGCCGAAGTTCACGGGATGCGGATTGCCAATCTGGAAGACACCAAGCCGAACCCCGCGGCGGTCAAGCTCGTGACCAAGCAGATGGCCGAGTTGTACAAGCTCGTGCCGATCAGCTTCGAGAACGAAACGCTCACCGTGGCCATGTCCGACCCGAACAACCTCCAGGCCATGGACGACCTGAAGAACTTGCTCGGAATTCGGAACGTGCAACCGGTGCTCGGACCCGCCAAACAGGTTGAGGAGCTGTTGGCCAAGGCGTACTCGGACGAAAAGGAAGAGTCGATCAGTTCTGTCTACGCTCAGATCGAAGCCGATTCGAGCATTGGGCAGCACTCGTATGGCCGCGAGAACTCGATTGATCTCGACGACATTGCGGAACTCGCCAACTCGGCCCCGGTCCGGAAGCTCATCAATATGGTGCTGTTGATGTCCATTCGCGACCACGCTTCCGACGTTCACTTCGAGCCGTTCGAAGATGAATACAAGATGCGTTATCGCTGCGATGGCGTGCTGTACGAAATGGTTCCCCCGCCGCGTCACCTCGCCACGGCAATCGCAAGCCGCATCAAGGTCATGGCAAACCTCGACATCGCCGAGCGCCGGCTGCCCCAGGACGGCCGCATCGAGTTGAACGTCGGTGGCAACCCGGTCGATATGCGGGTGAGTGTGCTCCCCACGCTGTTCGGCGAGAGTGTCGTTATCCGGGTGTTGGACCGCACCAACGTCGGGCTCAGCCTCGACCGCATCGGCATGCCGCCCGATATCCTGGCGATGTTCCGCGCGGTGATCAAGAAGCCTAACGGCATTGTGCTGGTCACCGGCCCGACGGGTGCCGGTAAGACGACGACGCTGTATTCGGGGCTCTCGGAGCTGAACGATGTCGAGAGCAAGATCATCACCACCGAAGACCCGGTCGAGTACGAAATCGACGGCATCGTGCAGTGCCCGATCAACCACGAGATCGACCTGACGTTTGCCTCGGCGCTGCGAGCCATCCTGCGACAAGACCCGGACATTATCCTGGTCGGCGAGATCCGCGACCTGGAGACGGCGGGCATTGCCATTCAGGCATCGCTCACCGGTCACCTGGTGTTCAGCACATTGCACACCAACGACGCACCGTCATCGGTCACCCGCCTCCGCGACATGGGCGTGGAGCCGTTCTTGATCACGGCCACGGTGGAGGCGATCGAGGCGCAGCGGTTGGTCCGCCGTGTGTGCCAGCACTGCCGCGCGGGGTACGACCCGACACGCGAGCAGTTGATGGAGATCAACCTGAAGCCCGAGGAACTCAAGGGTCGGCAGTTCTTCTACGGCGAAGGCTGCGACAAGTGCAATAACCTCGGGTTCAAGGGGCGCACCGGTTTGTATGAACTGCTCATTATGAATGACGACCTGCGCGACATGGTGAGCCGTGGCGCGAGCACCGATGCGATCCGGGCGTACACGCGCAAACAGGGCACATCGAGTTTGCGCGATGCCGGTTTGCGAGCCCTTTTCGGAGGTACCACCACGCTGGATGAGGTGGTCCGCGAGACGGTACAGGAAGACGAAGGTTGAAATGCCGAGCCCGTAATGTCGTCAAGTTGTCGAGTCTTCCGATCCGGCCCGGGCAGCGAGCCCGGAACCAACACCGGTGAGACCCGACGGCTGGAAGACCCGGCGACCAGAAGACTCGATGGATAGACGACGCGAGGAACCCAATGCCGACATTTAAGTATGAAGCGCTCGACACCTCTGGCAACGAGGTGAAAGATTCGGTCGAGGCGGCTAACGAAGAAGAAGCCCAGGCGAAGGTCAAGTCCAAGGGTTACTTCGTTACCAAGTTGACCGCCGTGGCCGGTGGAGCCGGGCAAAAAGGCAAGAAGAAGAAGAAGACGGGCAAGAGCCGCAAAACGTTCACCCTCGGTGGCGTCAAGCCGAAGATGCTCGTCACGTTCACGCGGCAATTCTCCACGCTGCAAGACGCCGGTCTGCCGGTGCTCCGGAGCCTGCGCATCCTCGAACGGCAGATGAAGCCCAGCGTGCTCAAGAACTGCCTCATCGACGTGGTGGACGATATCGAAAGCGGCTCGGCCCTTTCGGAAGCCATGGGCAAGCACCCCAAGGCGTTCAGCAAGCTCTACGTGAACATGGTGAAAGCTGGTGAAGCTGGCGGTGCCCTGGAAGTGATTCTCCAGCGTCTGGCCGACTTCCTCGAAAAGGCCCAGAGCCTCAAGGCCAAGATCATCGGTGCGATGATCTACCCGGCCGTCGTCATCTTCGTCGCCGTCACCATCCTGACGTTCATCATGGTGGCCATTATCCCGAAGTTTAAGAAGATCTTCGACGAGTTCGGGATGACATTGCCGTGGGCCACGCAGAAGCTCATCGCGATCAGCAACTGGATGAGCGAATACTGGTGGACGATTCCGCTGTTCCCGATGGGCGTCTACCTGCTCATCAAGCTCATCCGACTCTCCCGGGCGGGGAATTACGCACTCGATCGAGCCACGCTCTGGATACCTGTGGTGGGCAACCTGGTCGAAAAGACCATCGTTGCCCGGACCATGCGAACACTCGGAACGCTCATCGGCTCGGGTGTGCCAATCCTGGAGGCGATCGCAATTGTGCGCGAAACGGCCAACAATGCCGTCTTCGAAAGAATGTTTCAGCGGGTTTTGGAATCTATCCGCGAAGGCGATACCATTGCTGACCCGCTCCGGCAGGCGCGGATTGTCGACGACATGGTTGTGAACATGGTTGAAGTCGGCGAGGAGACCGGCGACCTCGACACCATGCTCTACAAAGTCTCCGACTTCTACGACGAAGAAGTCGACAACCTCGTGAAGTCGCTGATCTCGTTGCTCGAACCGCTCATGATCGTCTTCCTCGGTTTCACAATCGGGGCCATCGTGATCTCGCTGTTCTTGCCGCTGATTAAATTGCTCGAAGGTCTCAGTAAGTAATGAGGTAAGGATGAAGGAAGAAGGATGTTGCCCCGTGCGATCGTTCCACCGCGGCACACCTTCTTCCTTCAGGACCGATCCTTCACCCGAGGAGTTAGCGATCATGAACCGGCGGCACCCAGACCAACACCGCGGCGTCACCCTGCTCGAACTGCTGGTGGTGATTGCGATTATCGGGATACTCGTCAGCCTGCTGCTAGCAGGGGTGCAGCGAGTGCGCGATGCTCAAGTCCGCACGGAAAACGGTGACCGGATCGCACAGATCGGTCAGGCGATTGGCAACGCGAAGTTGAAGCTGAACCTCACCCAGATCCCGGCCGGGCTGCTGCCGAATTATAGCTTCACCTTAAAAGGGCGCTACAACGGGAACGAACCCGAGTTGGAATACCTGTTGGCGGCGTTCCCGCAAATGAACACCGCGATGAACTCGAACCAGGATAACGGGTACACCGGGCCGGATGTCGTACTCGATGCCAACCAGACACTGATGCTCTTTCTCACCGGTGGCACCGCAACCCAATTCACCGGGTTCTCCACGAACTCGAAGCGACCCTTTGAGATCGGCAATGCCGGTGATTCTCGCAAGGGGCCGTACCTGGAAGGGGTGAACCAGAAGTGGTACCGGTTGGATATCTCGAAGACCCCCGCACAGGCCTGGCTGGTCGATAAGTACGACGTGCCGTTCGCTTACTTTGCCTCGCTCAAGGGTAAGCTGGGTGCTTATCCGCCCGATCAGAGCTTCAGTTGGGTCGATCCCGAACCGCCCGCCGTGCCGCTGAGCACCGTGAAGGCCTTCCGTAGCAATGGGAAGTACCTCAACGAGCAAGGCTTCCAAATTATCTCGGCGGGCAAGGACCGACAGTTCGGTGCCGGAGACATGGTGATCCCGGGGCAAGGCGTGGGTGCCGACGATCAGGCCAACTTCACGAAGTCGACCCTGAGCGGCGGCCTCAACTAATCCGGAGGGAACCCTGTGATCACACAACACCGTATGCCCTGGACTGCCCGCCGCTCCGGCGTCACGCTGGTGGAATTGCTGGTCGTCATCGCGATCATGGTGCTCATCTCCGGCTTGATCGGCGCGGCCGTCCAGAAGGTTCGCCAGTCGCAGATGGCACGAGTCTCCGAGGATATCGTTACCAAACTGCAAGTGGGAGTCGACACGCAATATAAGTCGCTCGTGACGCAGGCGAACACCGATCGGAAGAACCGCACCAAGGAGTTCGATGCGCTGTCGGCGTTCTGCAGCGGCGACGATGACCGCGGCGTTGCGTTACTGGCATACTGCCGGATTCGGCAAGCGTTCCCGGATACGGAAGCGGAACTGAACAGCCTCACGAACACCGGCGTTCCCGGGTTCACGGTCGGTGGCGTTCACTTCTACCGGCCCAAACACTTCGATCGTGTGGTGGGCATTACGGGAACCCCGGAGGAAGTCTCGTCGGCATTGCTTTACGCCGCGATCTCGGCCACCGGGGTTGGCGGGGCCACCTTCGATTCCGATGGTGCGACCACGAGCGCTCAAGCCGATCGCCAACTCGGCCCGGTGAATGCCCGCATCTATGTCGATGCCTGGAAGAAGCCGGTCGGGTTTGCGCGAAACGCTCGAAATCAGGAGCTGGAGATCGCTCCGTATGTGAACCCCAAGGATCTTGGTCGGCAGGATCCGCTCGATCCGCTGGGTAAGTTGTCGTCCAACTGGACCAACAAAGCTGCCGCCGAGGCCATTCTCGGTGTGGTGTTCGATGGCCGCAATCGCATCCCGGTCGTTTATGCAGCCGGGAAGGATCAAAATTACAACAACCTGGGCGGGGACGACGTCCTCGGTTACCGGCTCCGCAAGATCGGACAGAGGGGATTCAAATCATGATTCGCTCAGCCAGGCAGAAGCGCCCGGGTTGGACACTGGTCGAAATCCTCGTGGTGATCGCCATCATCACCGCGCTGGCTGCCATGATCATGGCCGTCGCGCCGTCCATCCTGGACAAGGATCGGTCGGTCGATGCCGTCACGCAGCTCGAAGGTTGGTTGCAGAACTCGCGTGCTCGCGCTCTGCGGGATCAACTCCCCCGTGGGGTGCGCCTGATTGTGAACGACCCGAGCAACCCGCTGTGCACCGAGGCGCAGTACATTGAGTCGCCGCCCATCTTCGTGCCGAACCCGGACGGCCCCGGTCAGTACCCGCTCTTCCAGGGTCGCGTTGAGTTCCGCTACATGGAACCGCCCCAAGTCACCGGCCCACTCGGCTCAGGTATAGGCCGAGTTTGCACCATCCAAAACCTTACACCCGAACAAGCATTGCAGGTCCGCATCGGCTCCACGCTTTTCCTGCCGACCATGGGCACGTACCACGGCATCATCGGTATCGTGGGTCCGTTTGATCAAACCCAGCCACTTGATCCAGCGAAAAAAAGCGTTCGCGTGAATCTCGACCAGTACCCCGATGCCCAGATGGGGGCCGGAACCACTCTCACGACGTACCACTTCGGCCTGTACGGAACGCCGCGGCCGCTCCTCGGTGAACCGCCCGTGCAGTTGCCCGCCGATACCTGCGTCGATCTCAACGCCGGCGTCAGCTTGCCGTTCTACCCTGGCACCGGCGACTACGACATTCTCTTCGCCCCGAGTGGCCAAACGCTCCGCACGATCGCCACGGGTGGTGCCGGGCACATCTTCTTGTGGGTACGCGACCCGAAGAAGGTGCCGTACATGTCGCCGGCGCAGATCGGCCTGCCCGACGTGAATAACGCGCTTTACATGAACACACTGAAGGCCGGTGGTGAGCAGATGTTGGTGGTGGTGAAGGGCAAGTCCGGCGCGGTCGGTGCTGCACCGATCTTCTGGCCCGATAGTAGCAGTAACGATGTCTACTTCTTCGCCCGCAAGGCCGTGGCTGGCCCGTAATCACGGCCTTGAACCGGTTTCGCTTCACCGCAACCCGTAACTGGGAAGCGGATGGAATATCGAGAGACACACCATGACCCGCAGACCGGGTATGTCGCTGGCGGAAGTTCTGGTGGCCCTGTTCATCCTGGCCATCGGCTTGATTGCCATTCTGACGATGTTCCCACTGGGAGCCGCGCAGATGGGGCAGGCGGTGCGCGACGATCGCAGCGCACAAACGTCGTCCGCCGCGGATGGCTACTTGCGCTCCTACTGGAAGTCCGAAATTGTGGAGAAGGGCGGCGCGGGCGAAAGCTTCTTCGCCGCGCTCGACGATCCCGATGGCCCTGGCGCGGAGTTCATGCCCGCCGACATCGACGACGCCAGCTACCCAGTGCTCATCGATCCCATGGGCTTCGTGGCCCGGCCCACACCCGAAAACAAGAATTGGGTTGGCGATCCGCTCCCCGGTCCGGCGCGGGCGACCAACCTGCCGCGGCGTACGCTTGCCTCCATCGGTGGGAACGCCCCGCTGGCCCAGCGTGTGTGCAGCCTCATGGATGGCCTCGGTTACGACGATAATGGCCGCCCCACGCAAGACCGCGAACTGCGCTACAACTGGATGGCAGTCGTGCAGCGGAGCAGCAACCGCAACAAGTTCGCTTCCAACCTCGCCATCGTGGTGTTCGATAACCGCCCGCACCTCTATGCCCCGCCCGGTGTCGAATCGGTGCTCACGGTTCCGAACTTCACGCCGGGGCTCACGTCGGCCACCATTCCCGGTTCGCCCGATATCAAGGCCGGCAACTGGCTGCTCGATGCCACGGTGGGCACCGGTCCCAGCAAGATCCGCCATGCGAACTTCTACCGCGTGGTCAGTGCGACACCCAATGGCACCGATACCGTGTTGGAACTGCAAACGCCCATCAAGCCGCGCTCGGATGGCAGCTTGGCTCCGTTCCCGGCCACGGTGGTCGTGTTGCGTGGTGTCTCCGGTGTGTTCTTCCGACCACAGTTGACCTCGGAATAAGTGCGATCGTCCCGACTCGTGATGTGAAGTGGTGGACTCTCGATCGCCTGCAATGAGGACCGTGCGATGACCCTGACCCGAACACGACGGACGCGAACCGCTTCCACACTGGTGGAGTTGCTGGTGGCCATGGCCGTCTCGATCGGGATCATGTGGATCCTGGCCGAGGCGTTTAAGATGGGCCTCGATTTTGCCCGGCACACGCGATCAACCGGGCAGATGATGACGCAACTGACCGGCGCGGGTGGCGTGATTACACGCGACCTGGAAGCCGAGCACTTCCTGCCTGAGGAAGACAAGCCGAACCGGGGCGTCCGCCTGAGCGATCAACGGCTCGATAAGCTCACACTGGGTGGCAACAACTGGACACCCCCGAAGGGTGGTTTCTTCAAGATCGTCAGCCCGATTCAGCAGTTTGAGGTCTTCGATCGCGAAGGCTTGGCGATCAACACTGCGCTCAATCATCGGCTTCACTTCGCGGCGATTCTCCCGGGCGGAATCGAGCAGAACCTGTTCGCGGCCACGGTGCCTCCGGGAAGCAACACGGTTGTCACGAGCCGGGCCGCCGAGATCGAATACTTCCTGGTCCCGATTCCCGGAGTGAAGACCACACCGGGGCCAACGGGGCAGCAACTGTATCACCTCATTCGTCGGCAGCGCTTGCTGGCCATCGACGAGGCCGATAAGTCGCGGCTGCAAAGCTACGCCGGCACCGACCCGAACGCGAGTGAAGTCATCAGCCTGTTCGGGGCCGATGTGAACTCTCTGGGCGATATTGCCAACCCCGCCCGGCGTGGGCCGCTGACTCAGGTGCCGGTGAACAGCCCGCGTTACGGCGAAGATATCCTGCTCTCGAATGTGCTGTCGTTTGAAGTGCTGGTCGATTGGACACCGAACGCCAACGGCATTCCTGGCTGTGGTGCTGGCCCGCGGGCATTCGTGGTCAACACCGATAACCCGTACGACTATCTGTCGCAGAACGGGGCCAACCCGTCGCTGTTCGGCAAGGGAACCTTTGATACCTGGGCCGCCATCCCGAACTGGAACCGCTTCGCACCACCCACGATCGCGACGGTGCCGCAGGCCATCCGGGTGAAGTCGATCCACATTACGATTCGCGTGTTCGATTCCAAGACACAAATGGCCCGCCAGAACACCTGGAAGTTCGGCATGTAACCTTGCCGTGGTTGAGAGCGGCACCGAGATTCTTCTACCACCAACCGCCCCGCATGGGCGGATGCCGAGGAGCCCAGACCCATGATCCGGCCGAATCCGAAAGCCGATCGCCGCGGCAACATCCTGGTTGTGACGCTGTTGATGCTGGCACTCTTTGCGGGTGTCGGCATTCTGGTCGTCTATTTCACCCGCGATCAGGCCGAGCGGGCACGCATTATTTCCGAATCGCAAAGCGGTGGCGACACCGCATTCCCCGACGACGGCATCACGGCGATGAACGTCTACCTCGGGTCGTTGCTCTACGATGTCCCCGACAGCGGTTCGGAACTACTCAACAGCACACGCGGGCACAGTCTGCGCCGCACTATGTTTGGTGGCATGCCCCGCAGCACCGCGTGGGATGGCATCGGCACCTTCCACGAGCCGGCGAACACCTACACGGGCCCTTCGGGACCGTACGGCCTGACAGGTGATCGCGCTGTTCTGGTGAATCACACGGCAATGATGATTGGCGGTCAGCCATTCCTGATCGATCCTGAATACACCAACGTGCGCAGCGTGATCCCCAATGGCAGCGGCGGGTTTGTCTTTAACGCACCGCCCACGCCACTCGACCCGAGCCGCACCTACATCCCCAAGAACGCGCCGTACACCTACCCGGACATCAAGGACTTCGCGCTGGCCTCGATCTCGCCGGCCACGGGTGAAGTGCTGGTGCCCTCGTATCACCGGCCCAACGTGTTTGGCAACCTGATTCCTCCGGGTGCCGCGGGGGCCAACCCGAACTGGACGAACGACGCCGGCAAAGCGATGACACTTCGCCCGCGACCATTTGACCATGCGGGCTTCCCCTATGTGCCGGCCAACGCCGACGGTAGCTACTCAGGCGACGTGCAGAACCTGCCCGGTGGCGTGGGACCGCAGCGGAACGACAGCATCTGGGTGGATATTGGCCTGCCCGCCTTCAACTACAACGGCAAGCGAGTCCGGCCACTGGTCGCTGCGCTGATCGTCGATCTCGATGGCCGTATCAACCCGAGCGTGGCGGGGAATCTGCTCGGGCAGAATCAGTCGCACAGCTCGCTGCATGGTCTGGGTGCCTGGGAAGTGAACCCTGCAAAAGCGATTGGCGGGCTCGATAACCAGGCACTTGCAAACGCCCGCGGCGTGCCCATCACCGCCAACAACCAGACTAGCCGCCGCTACGATCCACGGAATCCCAACAGCCCACTGCCGCGTTACTCCTCGGTGGCCTGGGGTGGTGTGGGCGGTGTGAACTCGTTCCTGCTTCCGGGCATCAACGGGGCCAACCAGTATTCCGATTCCCCGCAGTACGCCGGCGGCTTCGACAACCTGAACACGGCGTTCGCCAACCACCCGGCGTTGTTCAACCCGACCGAGTGGCCCGGCACCGCCGGCTTCAGTTGCCGCACCTTCGGGCTCGCCGACACCAAGCTGCTCAACATCCGTTATGCCTTCTCGCCGAGCCTGTACGCCAACCCGAACATGGACTTCGGAAACGTGGTGCCGCTTGAATCGCTGCGGGGTAACCAGGCGGGTTATCCGTTCCCGGGCTTCGCGCAGCAGTTCACCAGCAGCAACTACCGCCTCGACCCGGCGCACCAGAACCGGTTACTGTTCACCACCCGCAGTTCGGCGCTCGATCTGCCGGCGATGATGCCGAACTTCCGCCGCATCGAAGGTGGGCAAGCGCTGCTAGTCGATCCGTTGACCGGCCTGTTGCGGAACCCGAACGCCGACAGCCCTTATCCGAACACCAGCGTTCCGACCGGGATCTTGAGCGACTTCAACAAACAGGGCAACCAGTGGCGCAACGATCCGCTTCGCTTCGGCGCGGTCGATCTGAACGCACCGGTGGCCGACTACCGCGTGGACACCACACAACCGCTCGCTCCGAATAACCTTCGCAACGACGGTGTGCCGCAATTCGATCGCCAGCGACAGGCCATGCGAATCCTGCAACGGCTCGTAGCGGCAACCGGTGCCCAGGCGACTCCATTTGGTACCACGCCCGACAGCGGACTGCAGAACCTCCCGCCGGTGGGCTCGCCCGAGTTCCACGCACTGCGCCGGCTGGCCCAGATGGCAGTGAACTTCGTCGATACCGTGGACAACGACGACATCAGCACGGTGTTCGTCTGGAACCCGATCAACGTGGTCGATCCGTTCAACGGGGCCAACTTCCAACAGGGTGAACTCGAGAACCGCGTGGTCTTCGGTGTCGAGAAGCCGCGTGTGGTCCTCAACGAGGTCTACTCCGAGGTTTGCAACGACCCGGACGACAATTCGTTCAGCAATAACCAGGTTGGTGCGAATCTGCCGATGCACGTTCGCTTCTGGCTCGAACTGCACAACCCGACCACCAACCCGTACCCCGCCGGCCCACCGCTCGGTCCGCTCGGTGACGGCACGGTGAAGCTCCGCGATGTGTATACCAGCAACGGGATCGGGACCAAGTACAGCCCCTACCGCATCGAGATCGTGCGGAACAGCAAAGGTGGCGCGAGTATTTCGGAACTGCTGCGCGTGCCCACCAATGCCAACAACCCCGGCAACGTGACCGGCGGCTTCGGGGGCACCGTGCCCGACCTGATCTTCGACTTCTCGCCCGCTGATGGCACGGCCCAGGAATTCCTGGCACCCGCGAACGGCAACCCGACTACCGGAATTGTGCTGTGTGCTCCGGATGTCAAGATCGCCCGCACGGACAACTTCGACCCGAAGTTCCCGAACGCCATCAACGGCACGGCCCCGGGTGTGGGTGTGAATACCTCGCTCACGTACACGCAACCACTGCCGATGCTGCCGGCTCAACTCGATCCGCTCAAGCACCACATCGTGGCGCTCCGCCGGCTGGCCAACCCGTATATGCCCGAATCGCTGAGCAACCCGTATGTGACGATCGACTACATCGACTATGTGTCGTCGCACGATGCGGTGCTTCGGATGATGGGGGTGATGGCGGCCCAGGAACGCACCCCACGCAGCATGAACAACCCGACGGGCTACGATCCGATTTCGCAGCCCGGGGGCAACGACACAATTCCCCGTCGAGCGTCCATCGGGAAGGTGCAGCCGTACGCCGCCCGTAGCACGGGGATTCCGCCTCAGAACATAATCGATGGCAACAATTTCCAGTTTGTATTCCCAATCTCGTTGGTGCTGTCGCAAGACCCCGCCGACTGGCAGGGCAACATCCCGAAGCACACCTTCGCCCGCCAGAACAGCCGCACGGTGAATGCACCAGTCGCGGCCACGTTCAACCCGGGTCCGCCGGCCACACTCGTGAATGGCGGGAACAGCGAAACCCTGATGACGCCGTTCGACTGGATGATCCACTACGATCGCCCGCTGATCAACCAGACGGAACTGCTGCACGTTCACGCGGGCAAGCCGCACGAACTGACCTACAACTTCATCGTGCCCGACCAACTTGGTACCGGTGTGATGAAGTACACGTCGGCCGCGCCGTGGCTCACACCGGGCAACGCGCTGTTCCGGGCACTGGAGACGTTGCGGGTCCAGCCATACGGCTACCAGACGGCCTTCGGTGGTCGCGTACCGGGTCGCATCAACATCAACACGATCACCGACAAGCGGATCTTCCAGGCGCTGTTCGATGCCCAGCCGGGGAACTACTTCACGGATGCGGATATCGACTTGCTCTGGGAACGCCTGATCGGTAGCCGCTCGATGCTGCAGGACCGCACAGCCGCCGATGGTAGCGTCCACCGCGTGCCGGTGCCTGGCCAGACGGTACACGATACCAACAGCGCCGCGGGCGACCGACCGTTCGTGTCGTTCGGCATTGCGGAATCCACCACCGGCGGCACACTGGCCATGGGTGGCGGCTCGGGGCTCGACGATACGATCTTGCGGCGTGATCCGAACACCGGCTTGCCGTACATCTGGAACCCGAATGTCTCGCATCCGTATCTCCAGGCCGAACCGGTCCGCAAGGTGCTCAACAACCTGACCACGGTGAGCCACACCTTCGCGGTCTATGTGACCGTGGGTTACTTCGAAGTGGACGAAACCCTTGCTCCGCCTGCCGGGTGGCCGACCGACGTCCGCTATCCGGGTAAGCTCGGCCGGGAAGTGTTCCGGGAAGTTCCGGGCGATCTCCGGCACAAGTTCTTCGCGATTGTCGATCGCAGCAATCTGACGCCGGTTTCCTCCGGAACGACGCCGCGGCCGATCTTTGCCGCTTTGGAAGAAACCGCGGTTGCGGGAGGCACGGAGTTGAAGATCTCCACAGGCCCCTCGTCGGTGGTCTACTCGGATGGCGTGGGCGTGCCTCTCGTCCCCGGTAGCACGCTCTTCGTGGGCTCCAGTGGCGACGCGCTCGGCGGCACGGGCTTCGAGCAAGTGAACGTGACCGGGCTGAGTTATGCCGTGGTGAACGGCGTTGGGATCACCACGCTCACGCTCCAAGCGCCGCTGCAGCGGTGGCACGCGGCGGGAACGACCGTCTCGAACACGCGCCCAGGCGGTATGCAGCCTGCGATCACATTCGAT
>JBGTAO010000630.1:0-8684 GCA_041749835.1 Gemmata sp.
AATCTGGGCGTAGTCGGCCAGGCGGTTCTCGATCAGGTAGATGAGGCCCTCTTCCTGGCTCATCTCGCGCAAAGTATCCCGCCGCGCTTGGATGGCGCTGTGGAGAACCGGGTGGCTGAACTTGAGGCTGAAGTATGCGGAGACCAAAGCATCGCGTAGATCACGGATGACCACAAAGTACCGCGACGACTGCGGCAACCGCACGCTCTCAAACTGTTCCCGCGTCACATACAACGTGGGGTAAATCTTGCCGGGCTGAATGGGTCGCGTGAGGAAGTGGGCGTTCTTCACTTCCGGCAGCACCAACCGCTCGTAAGCGAGCGCCTGCAAGATACTGTTGATCCACTGCGAACCCGCCTTGTGGTGGGTAATGTGGAAAACCGTGGTCTCGGTGTTGGTGTGGCCAAGCGAACCGCCGCGGCGCAAGAACCAGCCGAGTTGTCGTGCGAACTGGAGCATGGCTCCGTGCCCCCCTTGAACCTGGCAGTAATATCGAAGACGCGAGCCTGCGACCTTGGCGGTTGTATCGACTATTCCGTAGGTTCACTTGAACCCCATCAGGAAGGTATCGCGTTCGTCCGGGTGCGGGTAGAATGGCGTCGGTCGATCCGAGTTGCACTTGCGTGAGGTAAGTGCGGGCGGGTAGACTTGTTCCGGTTCGCTTGCCGGTGACGATGGAAAGGACTCCGTCCCGTGACCCGAGCCAAATCCGCCGATAATCTCGCGTACTCACATCATCTCGACTGGGTAGATGAACTGTCTACGGTTATCTCGTTGGGCCGTAACGGTTTACTTGCACTTCGAGAGCCCGATGGCCATTGGTGTGGCGAACTCGAAGGCGACACCATACTGGAGTCGGAGTTCGTGTTGCTCCTGGCTTTCCTGGGCCGGGCGACTGACTCGCGGATCTCTCAGCTCGCCAACTACCTGCGCGGCTGGCAACTTGCAACTGGTGGCTGGCCAAACTACCCGGGTGGCCCTGCGGAAGTGAGCGTCTCGGTTAAGGCGTACTTCGCGCTCAAGATCGCCGGCGATGCACCACACGAGCCGCACATGCGGCGAGCGGCAGAAGCGATTCGGGTGCTGGGGGGTGCCGAGGCGACCAACTCGTTCACGCGCTTCTACATGGCGCTGCTGGAGCAGGTTCCGTTTGCCGCGTGCCCATCGGTGCCTGCCGAGCTGATGCTGCTGCCGCGCTGGTTCTTCTTCAACATCTATGCCATGTCGGCCTGGAGTCGCACTATCTTTGTGCCGCTCTCCGTGGTCGATGCCTACAAGCCGGTGACCACGCTTCCCGAGTCGATGCACATCCGCGAATTGTTCCTTGAACCACCCGAGACACCACGCTGGCCCGCCAAGCCCACGGCGAAGTGGCTCTCTTGGACCAACTTCTTCCTGGGTGTCGATTGCGTTCTGAAGAAGCTGGAACGCTGGCGACTTTTGCCGCTGCGCCGCTGGGCCGTGCGGAAAGCGCTACGCTGGATGCGGGAACGCTCCGAAGAGAGCGACGGCATCGGGGCCATCTTCCCGCCGATTGTGTATCACGCGATCGTGCTGAAAGCTCTGGGTGTGCCCGAGAACGACAGTGAAATGCAGTGGGTGATGGGCCAACTGGAAGCGCTTTCGATCGTGGATGGGGACACGCTGCGGTTGCAACCGTGTCTTTCCCCGGTGTGGGATACCGCGCTCTCACTCATCGGAGCGGTCGATGCAGGCCAACCAAGCGATTCCCCGGAAGTAACCACGGCCGTGCGCTGGCTGCTGGACAAGGAAGTTCGTCAGCCCGGCGACTGGGCCAAGACCGTGCGCGGCGTCGAGCCGGGCGGGTGGTTCTTCGAGTACCGCAACGCCTTCTACCCCGATACCGATGACACCTCAATGGTGTTGATCGCGCTGGCTCGCAGCAACCATGCGACTCGGGCCGCCGCGCTCCCGGCCGTGCATCGTGCGATCAACTGGCTGATCGCCATGCAGAACAGCAACGGTGGCTGGGGTGCGTTCGATCGGAACATCGAAAACCAGGTGCTGGAGAAGGTGCCCTTCGCCGATCACAACGCCATGCTCGACCCGGCATGCCCAGATATCACCGCACGGGTGCTGGAATCGCTTAGCCATTACGGCTACCGGCTGGGGCAGGAACCCGTCGATCGGGCCGTGAAGTTCATTCTTTCGCACCAAGAGGAGAGTGGGGCGTGGTTTGGCCGCTGGGGCGTCAACTACATCTACGGCACCTGGCAGGTGCTGGTGGGGCTGGAGAGTGTGGGCTTCGAGATGAGCGCGCCGATCGTGCGACGGGCGGTGCGATGGCTCAAAGAATCACAGAATGGCGATGGTGGTTGGGGCGAAAGCTGTCACAGTTACGACGACCCGAGTGCCGCGGGGCAGGGGCCTTCGACTGCATCGCAAACGGCCTGGGCCGTGCTGGGACTGTTGGCCGTCGGGGAAGCCGAGTGTCCCGAGGTTCAAGCGGGCATCGAGTACCTGGTGGGCACGCAGCGGGCCGATGGCACCTGGCTCGAAGCGCCGTTCACCGGTACGGGCTTCCCCAAGGTGTTTTACCTCAAGTACCACATGTACCCCGCGTACTTCCCGCTCATGGCGTTAGCTCGTTACGCAACGGCAATTGGTACTCCGCCGGTTGCGAGTGCTGCCACCACACGGCGACACACAGGCCACCCGGTCGCCGGTCCCAAAGGGATGACCCGCAATCTTCCGACTGTTTGAACTGCTGAGCACGCACGTGCGTGCCTTCAACGAGGATCACCGATGCGATTCCCACTGAGCCTGACCACTGATATGGCCGGCTACATGATCAAGAAGAAGCTCCGCCGGGAACGCCGCTTCCCGCTGGTGCTCATGCTCGAACCGCTGCACGCCTGCAATCTCACCTGCACCGGCTGTGGCCGCATCCGCGAGTATGAAGACACGATCAAGGAGAAACTGACGGTTGAGGAATGCCTGGAATCGGTCGAGCAAGCCGGCACGCCGATTGTCAGCATTTGCGGCGGCGAACCGCTGATCTACCCGCAGATCGGTGAACTGGTCCGTGGCATCCTCAAGAAGCGGAAGCACATTTATCTGTGCACCAATGGGATGTTCATCCGCAAAAAATTGCAGCAGTTCCGGCCCACTGCGCGGTTCTTCTTCAACGTTCACCTCGATGGTGTGGAGAAGTCGCACGATATCGCCGTCGAACGGGATGGTGTGTTCCGCGAAGCGGTGGAAGGTATCAAGGCGGCCAAGCAGGCCGGCTTCCTGGTGTGCACCAACACGACGGTGTACAAGGAAACCGACATGGCCGAGATCGACGCCCTGTATGCGTACCTCACGGAACTGGGCGTGGATGGCTTCATGCTGTCGCCGGCCTATGGCTATGCCGCCGTTTGTAGCACCAACCCGGACGGTGCCGCCGAGCTCTTCCTGACCCGCGACGAGATCAAGAAGAAGTTCAACGAGGCCACCGGGTTGTTCAAGAAGTACAAGATGAACACGTCGCCGGTGTACCTGGAATTCCTGCAAGGCAAGCGCGATCTGACTTGCGCCGCCTGGGCCAGCCCGACACGCAATGTCAAAGGTTGGAAGGGGCCGTGCTACCTCATCACCGACGAACACCATGCCACCTTCAGCGACCTCTTGAACAACACCGAATGGGAGAACTACGGCTACGGCAAAGATCCGCGTTGCGAACACTGCATGATGCATTCGGGCTACGAAGTGGCCGCAGCACTGGGAGTGAACTCGCGCCTCGGCGACAGCCTCAAGATGATCCGCTGGCAACTCACTTGAGCAGTGTGCTTGTGCTGTTCGCGCTGGAGCGGGAGGCCGCACCGTTCCACCGCCGGATTCGTGATGCCTCCTCGGTCCGGATTCGCATTACCGGCATCGGGGCTGCGGCGGCCACGCAAACGACATCGCGGGAACTCGCAAGCCATCGACCCGCTCGCGTGATCATGGCCGGCTTCTGCGGCGGATTACGCGACGGGCTTGCTGTCGGTGATGTGCTCATTCCCACGGAAGTTGTGAGCGACGCCGGGCAATGTTGGCCAACCGACTGCGGCTCACGGGGTGCCGGCCGGCTGGTATCCACCACACGCATCATCTCAACGCCGGTTGCCAAGCGTGAACTTGGTCAACGCTTCCACGCCGACATCGTTGATATGGAGTCCGCTGCCGTGGCTGCCGTGTGCCAGGCTGCCGGCATCCCCTTTCTTGCCGTGCGTGCCGTCTCGGACACCGTGCAAACGTCGCTTTCGGCAGAACTAATTGGCTTGCTGGGCCAAGGCGAAGTGACGCCGTTGCGGGCCTGTCGGGCGCTGTTGCACAAGCCCGCACTGATCCGGGAGTTCTTGCGATTGGCCCGTGATACCCGCGTGGCCGCCCGGAACCTGGCAAACGAATTGACCGCGATCGTGAATCCACTGAACTGAAATCGCCCGGTGCAAGCCCGGACGATTTGCTCTTATCCGGCAACCACAACATTGACGAGCTTCCGGGGCACCACCTTTACCATTTTGATCGGTTTCCCCGCGATGGCGGCCTGTATTGCTTCATCGGCAAGCGCTGCGGCTTCCAGGGCCGCGTCGTCGATCTCGGCGGGCACCTTCAACCGGCTTTTCAGTTTGCCGTTCACCTGCACGGGCACCTCGATCTCTTCGGCCTTCGTCAGCGCCGGGTCGAACTGTGGCCACGGCTCGTAGGCCAGTGTGCCGGTGTGGCCCAGTGCTTGCCACAACTCCTCCGCCGCATGCGGTGCATACGGTGCCAGCAGCAACACGAATGGTTCGAGCACACTGCGCGGCCGCACTTCCAGCTTGGTGACGTGATTGGCCAGTTCCATCATCGCCGAGATTGCGGTGTTGAAGTTCAGCGAATTCGTATCCTTCGTCACCTTCTCGATGGTGCGATGCAGCACTCGCAACGTCTCCTTCTCGGCTGGTACGTCCTTCACTGCCGCGTGGAGCTTGAATTCTTCGCCGTCGTCCACGATCAATCGCCACACCCGCGACAGGAAGCGGTACACGCCTTCGACGCTTTTGGTGTTCCAGGGCTTCACGGCTTCGAGCGGCCCCATGAACATCTCGTAGAGCCGGAGGCTATCGGCCCCGTATTCAGCGATAATGTCGTCCGGATTCACTACGTTGCCGCGGCTCTTGGACATCTTGTCCGCCTTGCCGGTGAGCTCGATCTCAGTGCCCTTCAGGAACGACTTGCCTTTCTTCTTCTCGACTTTCTCGTCGGGCAACGGGATCAACTCTTTCTCCGCCGATGTGGCCCGGAGAATGTAGCTTTCCTTGTCGTCGTCTTCCTTCTTGGGAACGTGGACTGCCGTGACGCCGTGCTGGGTCAGGATCGCCTTGTGAGCCTCGTACGCTTCCGGCGAGATGTGGTACTCGTACTCGCCCAGGATCATGCCCTGGTTCACGAGTTTCTGGAACGGTTCGGGGCACGGCAGGTAATCGCGATCGAAGAGTACCTTGTGCCAGAACCGCGCGTACAGCAGGTGCAGCACGGCGTGTTCGGCACCCCCCACGTAAAGATCGACCGGCAGCCAGTGCTTGAGCTTGGCCGGATCGGCGAAGGCAGTGTCGTTCTTCGGATCGATGTAACGCAGGAAGTACCAGCACGAACCGGCCCACTGCGGCATCGTGTTCGTCTCACGCTTGTACTGCTTGCCGCCGAGCGAAACGTTCACCCAGTCCGTGGCCTTCGACAGCGGGCCTTCCGGTGTGCCCGTTGGCTTGAAGTCTTCCAGATCGGGCGGTACCAGGGGCAGATCCTTCTCGGTCAGCGCGACCAGTTCGCCGTCCGGGCCGTGCAGTACCGGGAACGGCTCGCCCCAGTAGCGTTGCCGGCTGAACAACCAGTCGCGCAGTTTGTAGTTCACCCGCTTTGTGCCGAGCTTCTTCTCTTCCAGCCATGCGATGATCTTGGCCTTCGCTTCCTGCGTGGGCAGACCCTCAAGTTGACCCGAGTTCACCGCGACACCTTCACCCACCATCGGATCATTCAGTGGGAAGTACACACCTCCCTTTCCCTTGAGGATCTCGGCTACGACTTCAAACACCGATCGATGTGCTACGAAGATCGCAGTGCCCACGTCGGAGTATGTCACCTCCGTCAGTGGTCCTTCACTCGATGGCGTTTGAGATCCTATTTCGACAATCTTCCGGCGAATCGCGCCATCGGGAGTGTCAGAGGACATGAACAGACCTGCATACTTGTCGCTCACGTAATGCCGACGATACGCCTCACGGAAACGAACTGGGAACATATTCGGATCAACATCAACAACCTGGACGATCGGCAGTTTGAACTGCTGGGCGAACTCGAAGTCGCGTTCGTCGTGCCCCGGGACCGCCATGATGGCTCCGGTGCCGTAGCTGGCCAGCACGTAATCCGCGATCCAGATCGGGATCTTCTCGTTGTTCACGGGATTGATGGCATGGGCACCGGTGAACACGCCGGTCTTCTTCTTCACCAATTCGGTGCGTTCGAACTCACTTTTGCGACTCGCGGCTTGCTGGTATTCCTGGACCGCTTTCTTGTGCTCGGGTGTAGTGATCTGCTCAACCAGTCGGTGTTCCGGCGACAGCACCATGTACGTCGCCCCGAACAGTGTGTCCGGTCGCGTGGTGAAGACGCGAACCAATTCGGCGTGGTCTGCCACCTGGAAATCGACCTCCGCTCCCTCGCTCTTGCCGATCCAGTCGCGTTGCATCTTCTTGATCGACTCGGACCAATCCAGCGGTGCCAGGTCGTCAATCAGCCGTTCCGCATACGCGGTAATGCGCATGAGCCACTGCCGCAGGGGCCGCCGCTCGACCGGGTGCCCGCCGCGTTCGCTTTTGCCGTCGATGACTTCTTCGTTGGCCAGCACGGTACCGAGCGCGGGGCACCAGTTCACGGGCACCTCCGCCTGATAGGCCAGCCGGTGATCGTCCTGGTACTTGTGGACTGCCCCGTCGCCTTGCTTCCGCACGTCGTTCGGAATCGGCAGTTCGCTGATCGGTCGGCCCTTCTGCGTTGTGGCGTCGTACCACGTATCGTAAATCGTCAGGAAGATCCACTGTGTCCACTTGAAGTAGTTCGGGTCGGTGGTGTCGACTTCGCGGTCCCAATCGTAACTGAACCCCAGGGCTTTGATCTGCCGGCGGAAGGTGGTGATGTTCTGTTGCGTGGTGATCCGCGGGTGGATATTTTTCTCCACGGCGTACTGCTCGGCGGGCAGACCGTAGGCATCCCAGCCCATGGGGTGCAGAACGTGGAAGCCAGCCATCCGCTTGTACCGCGACACGATATCGGTGGCCGTGTACCCTTCGGGGTGGCCGACGTGGAGCCCCGCGCCGCTGGGGTACGGGAACATGTCGAGTGCGTAGAACTTGGGTTTGCCCGCAGTTCCCGCTTCACCGGGATCGGGTGTGCGGAAAGTCTTGTTGGTCTCCCAGAACTGTTGCCACCGCCGTTCGACGTCGGCCGGTTGATAACTCGGCATGGGTGATATCGCCCCGAATCGGATTGTGAGTAACAGTTGGCTTATGGCCCCAAGGAAAGCCTGTCCACCAGCAGGACACCCAACTGCCTTCCGTGGTTCGTGGGTAGAAGAGCCTCGCGCGGGTCAGGTTCTCCTTGACGGGACTGCACCAATACGCGACGATTGCATCACCCTCCTCACTGCCTCGTCCTTGCCATTCGGAGCCCACGCCTCCTATCCACCAGCAGGTTTTCCCATGCTCGCCGCAATCCTTCTGATGGTCGTGGCAATCGACGCGAGCGAGCCGAACCCGCCGGCCCGACTGGTGGTGTACCCACCCGAAGTCAAACTCGTGGGGCAACGGGCCGAACAACGCGTGATCGTACTGGGTGAGTGGCCCGACGGGCGACGGCGCGACTTCACCCACCAGGCTCGCATCACTTCCGCCAACGACAAATTTGTGCAAGTGGAGAATGGCGTTGCCCGACCCGTGGGGGATGGTGCCACCACGCTGACGATCGAAGCGGGTGGGCGGAAAGTAGTGGTCCCCGTGACGGCGGAGCAGATCCGCGCAGACCGGCCCGTGAGTTTCACCCGGGAGGTGCAACCGGTTCTCACCAAGGCTGGCTGCAACTCGGGTGCATGCCACGGTGCGGCACTGGGTCGCGGTGGCTTTCGGCTCTCGCTCTTCGGCTTCGACTCCGCCTTCGATCATGCCCAGATGGTGCAAAGTAATGAAGGGCGACGTGTCGTCGTTCATGAGCCCGAGCGGAGCATTTTGCTGGCGAAGCCTGCGCTGGTGATGGAGCATGGTGGCGGCGAACGGCTCAAACTCCACAGCCGCGAATATGCACTCCTGCGAACCTGGCTGGAAGATGGCGCTCCGGGACCGGACGCCAAACGCGATCCCAAGGTCGCCCGGCTGGAAGTGTTCCCACCGCGGCGAATCCTGGAGCCCGGCGAGCAGCAGCAACTGGCCGTCACGGCCATCTGGTCTGATGGCCACCGCGAAGATGTCACTGCGTTGGCACAGTTCGACACCCTGAACGAATCCGTTGCCACGGTTACGCGCGCCGGCTTGGTGGCCACACTGAAGGCGGGCGAAACGCACATCATGGTTCGCTTTGGCGGGCAGGCCAAGGTGGCCGAGCTCACGCTCCCCTTCGCCCGGCTCACCCGGTTTCCCGAGTTCCCCGCGAACAACTTCATTGAC
>JBGTAO010000631.1:0-4181 GCA_041749835.1 Gemmata sp.
CCGTCCGCGAGGTTGCCGCCGCCGAGGCTCTTCATGCCGATCGGCGCGATGTTCCGCTTCTTCAACTCGGGGATCACCTCGTGAATGCTGCTGCGGTAGAAGTAGTCGCACACGTTCACGGGGAGTTGACAGGTGTCCCAGGGGTGAAGCGGGAGCATCTTCAGGAAGATCTCGGGGTGCTTGTGCCCCGTGAAGCCAATGAAGCGGATCTTGCCTTCCTTCTGCGCTTGGATGGCCTCGGCGATGGCCCCCTGCTCCACGAGCCATTCCGGATCGTTGTCGTAGTTGATCTCGTGAAACTGCCACAGATCGATCACATCGGTTTGCAATCGGCGCAGGCTGTCTTCGAGGTGCTGGCGACTCGTGGCGGCATCGCGGCCGCAGTTCTTGGTCATCAGGAACACTTGGTCGCGTCGCCCTCCGCTGGCGAGCGCTTGCCCCATGATCTCTTCGGACCGGCCATCGTGGTAATCCCAGGCGTTGTCGAAGAAGGTGATGCCCTCGTCGATCGCGGCGTGCATGATGCGAATGGCCTCGGCATCTCCAATCGCCGGCTGCCCGATGTGCCAGCCACCCAGGCACAGAATGGGAACAGTCACGCCCGTGTTGCCCAGTGGTCGAGTTGGCAGCGTCATGGGTGTCTTCAGGAGTTAGAGGGAACGCGAAAGCACCAACGGAAACAGTTTACCAGTTCCGTACCGTTTCAGTTGGGCGTGTGGCGGTGCTACGCCAGGCGATCGTCGCCGAGGTCGAAGGGCAAACCGATATCGAGATCGTCGAAGTGGCGACGCCGCGAGCCGGGTTTCTTCTCGGGGTTCGGTGGCGGCAGTTGCTCGAACCGCTGCAGAATCAACTCGACGACCCAACAGCCACGGATGTGGTAAGGCTGATCGCGGTTGTGTAGTTCGGTGCCCCGGGAATGCCGCAAGATTGCTTCTTCGTCACAATCGGCATCGAGCAGGGCGTCGGCAAGAATGGGCATGCGATCGAAGGCTCGTTCCTCGAAGATCCCCTGCGCCAGTTGAACCACCGTGGAGGTGCGCCAGTTGGCCTCGAAGCGTGGCAGGCTGAAGGGATTGCCCACAAGCTCGCGCAGGAACTGGGCGAGTTGCTTGCGGGTCGCCCGGTCGCGTTTCTCCTCGGCTTCGAATTCGTCGCTATGCTGGCGGGGGCCTTCCTCGATCTTGCGCACTTCTTCGAGCGCTATCGATTCGAAGAGTCGCTTGTTCTTCGCTCCGGCCGATTCGTCAGCGATCTCGTCGCCTTTGGCTTTCATCCGCAGAGCGTTGTTGGCCATGCGGTTGGCGTTGGTCCGGGATTCGGCCGCTTCATCGGTGTGCTCTCGGACCTGGGCCAGCATCTCTTCATTGGGTTCGGCAAAGAGCGACCGTACGGCCTGGGCTGCCTCGGTGAGCGCGGTACCAATGCCTTCAATGGCGCTGCGGGCGTTCCGGCTGGAAGCCTGGAAGAGTGGGAAGGCCGGCGCGATCTGGTTCGGGCGGGCGAGAATGGGGCGATCCAGCTCGGCCGCATCCGGGTCGCACGATTTCACGATCTCGTGTTGCGCCAACTCCGCTGCACTCACGGCCAACGGAAGATCGCCATCGATGCGTTGAATCCACTCGGTGCGGTTCTTTGCGGGAAGCGGGTGGGTCCCGTGTTCCACAAACTCCACGGCCTGCCGCAAGACCCCATCCGGCAGGAGATCCCACAGCTTGCGAACATAGGCTGTCGAGAGTAGCGCCCACTGACGGGCCGAAAGGCGATCGGCCACGTGTTCCAGCATGGCCTCCCCGTCCAGACTCGATTGCCAGGTCGATTCATTCATCGGTGTAACTCGGGATTCGGCGTCACGGGCGGCCCGGCTGAACGAGCATGCCAGCGTGTTCACCTTATAACTTGCCCAAGGCCAAATCTACCACCCAGTTGCCACGGACATGGACGTTCCCCACCACCCGACAGCATTGTAGCGCTCGCTCGTCGTCGCAGCCGGCATCTTGTAGCGCATCGGCAAAAATCGGTACTGCGGAGAAGTCGCCGATGCTGTCCATTTGCTGGGCGAGCGCGAGCACGGTTCCCGTGAGCCAGCGAGCTTCGAGTTGCCCACAGTAGCCCGGCGGCGGAACGATGTCACGCAGGTAGTGGGCTTGCGTGAGGCGGGTTCTGGTGAAAGTGGTGTTAAAGGCGGTGTGCCAGGTTTCCGGGGTCGGGCGATGCCGGGGAGCGGGGCCGGCGGCCACGCAGGCTAACGCCATCGCGGCAGCCCGAGCGGCTCCGGGAGCATCGAAATTCGAGTTGTCGTGGTAGTAATCTGTGCCCGCAATGTAGCGGTAACGGCCCAGGACGGCCGCCAGACCCACTGCATTCACCGCGTAGTGATGCGCTGTCAGGGGAGTGTGTACCTCGGCAATCGTTGCCGCAACCAGATCCGCTGCGGTCGCTCGCCGCTCGGCGTAGCGCTCGGCAATAACGAGCGTGCTCCGAGCATCCGTGGGAAGGAGATCCCACACCATGCGAGCGCAGGCAATAGCGAAGAGCTGTAAGCGACGCTTGGTCTGTGGCGAAAGGGGCACCGTCTTCCGCCAGGCACCATCGACGTACATGGGAGGCGGATCGACTTCCCGCAGGAGCAGGTTCGGGTCGGTCGCGTCGAACCAGGCTTCGGGGGTCATGTGGTCCTGTCCGATGCGGGTGTCGCAAGAGATTCTGCGATCGGGACGACCGCGGTCCCAGGAAGTGGCGGAAAGTCTGTCCTCCACTGGGACCGCGGACCTCCGTCTGTCTTCCCCTGGGACCGCGGACCTCCGGTCCGCTCTTCGCTCTTCGCACTTCGCTCTTCTGCGGTCGGGACGACCGCGGTCCCAGGAAGTGGCTCTGGAAGCCCCGGGAAACAACCGTGCCCGTCACGATGAACTGCGGACAAGCTGTTCCAGCACACTCCGGGCCTTGCCGCTTTTCAGTGCTGCATCGGCACGTTCGACACCTTCCCGAAGGGTCTTCACGGCCTCGGCTGCCCAGAGCGCGGCAGCGGCATTCGCCAGGATGATACGCCGGGCTGGCCCATCACCACCATTGAGGACACCGCGAATGATGGCAGCGCTATCGGCCGGGTTCGCCGCCTTGATAGCCCGCAACGATACGGCACCGAGCCCGAATTCGTCGGGGTTCCACTTGCGTGCTTCGTACTCGCTGCCACGGACGATGCGCACCATCGTGGGGGCCGAGAGGCTCACTTCGTCGAGCCCATCGAAGCTGCAAACCAGTACCGATTGCCGTGTGCCCAGTTCGGCCAGCGCGCCGGCCAGCGGGTCGAGTAGTTCCGGCTTGCCCACGCCGAGGAGTTGATACGGAGCGCTGGCTGGGTTCGCGAGCGGACCAAGCAGGTTGAAAATGGTGCGAATGGTGAGCTTGCGGCGAAGATCGGCCACGTGTGCCATACCACGGTGGAAGTGCGGAGCCAGGCAGAACGCGAAGCCGATCCGTTCGAGGCACTTCTGTGCCCAGTCCGGGCCAGCTTCGATGGGAACACTCAGTTCGCGTAGCACATCGGCGCTTCCGGATTTGCTCGACACGGCGCGATTCCCGTGCTTCACCACCGGGATGCCGGCACCACAGGCGACCAGCGCGGCCGCAGTGCTGATGTTGAAGGTGCCGCTCTCGTCGCCGCCCGTACCACAGGTATCGAGCACCGGGCCTGAGACGGAGACCAACCGCGTCATTTGCTCGCGTAGCACCAGCGCCGCCGCCGCAATCTCGGTTGCCGATTCGCCCTTGATGCGCAATGCCGTCAAGAACGCGGCTCCGCGAGCATCGTCGACACGCCCGGCCACCATGTCCCGAATCGCTTCGGTGACCGAGCCCGACGGCAAATCCCGGCCGGTGAGCAGCAAGGCGAACTGTTCGGAGAACCAGCTAGGTGGTAGCAATTCCAAGCGGGCACCTGGTTAAGGATTCGAGTGGGGACACGCCCCAGTCGAATCGTATCCGAAACCTGGAGGGGATGCAGGGGAAACTGGCAGCAGAATTGGGTCAAGAGTTCCCAGGGTGAGCGTCTTTAGTGTCGGTGGGAATCAGGCGGCAAGGGTGCCCCAGTAGGCGTCCCACTGGCATTTCTCGCTGCGGAACAAGGCGCGGAGGTGGCAAACCGCATCCGCGCCCGTTTCACCCCAACGCATCCCACT
>JBGTAO010000632.1:0-10208 GCA_041749835.1 Gemmata sp.
GGAGGCGGTGCTGGCGGAACTACGGGCGGAACCACGGGCGGAACCACGGGCGGAACCACGGGCGGAACCACGGGCGGAACTACAGGTGGCACAACCGGCGGCGCAGTAATCACGGGAAGCGAGGTGCCCGGCGACGATGTCAGGACCGTGCCTTCGGCAATCCTGGGTGGTGCCAACGGTGCTTCGGGTTCATCATCTTCGATAAAGACTTCGTCCAACTCGGCCTCGTCCACCTTTTTCCGCATCAGGAAGTAGATCATGGTCGCGGCGGTCCAGAAGAAGCTGTAGGTGAAGCCCAGCATCATCAGGAACACCAACGTGAGCCAGAAGCTGATAATGCCTGCTGCCCAGCTTTGGTACCACCAGAGCTCGCGCTTCCCCTGATCGTATGCAACGGGATCAACTGGCGGATAACGATAAACTGTGCGCACTGCCTCGGTACTGATTTGCGTTTCTTTGCCATCGCGATCAATCACCACTTTGCGTTCATCGACAGCAAAGGAACTCCCCTTGGTTAGTAACTCGCGCCAGCCAAACGACTCGGGAGCGTAGATAAAGAGATACTCGGGCTTTCGTTCACTCCAGAGGGCACTCGCCGGAAGCCCGACGGCCCATTTGCCGACATAAACCGTGAGGCAAGTGAAGAAGAATACGAAGAGCGTGACAGCCGCACCGTAGAAAATTGCCACCAGCCAGTACCAGATGTAGTTCCACGGCGACTGGTAGACATAGTTGATGGAACGACTCAGTGCATCAAAAGTATCACTCTGGTCGCCCTCTGCACTGAGCGTGGGGTACATCAGCGGATAACCGACCAGACCGACCAAGAACACGGCCATCACCGCTCCACCCAGGATGACGACCGGCAACCCGAGCCCGAGGATGAAGATGTCGCCAACAAACGGGATGAGCGCGAGAATCCCGTATGCAATCAGCCCGAGGATCACCAGGCCGATGATCATGAGCGGGACGAGCGGCGCACCAAGGTACGCCAGGTAACGCTTGTAAACGAATCGAACGGCTTGCTTTAGGGAGATCGGCCCTTGGTTAGCGAGTCGAACGGCTGCCAGCCGTGTGATCACGCCACCGCAGAATGCCCAGACCACAACGTTGCTCAACAGGATGAAGAACAAATAGAAGCGAGTCCACGGGCTCACGCCGGGTGAAATGAGTTTGGCGATCGGCAACAGTAACTTGACAAGCGGTTCGACCAACACGGGCACTGAGCCGGTGGCGAACCCGCGAACCGCCTCGGCGCGTTCATCGGCGGAACCAGCGAGCACTTCGGTCACAAACAGGAACGGGTTGGGTCCGCGGTACTCGTACCAGGGCAAGGTTCGGAGTCGGCCACTCGGGCCTGCGAGCGAGTCCAAAATGCGCCACTGAGCATAGTCGGTTTTGAACCGTTCGTCGCCGATGCGGCGGGCATCGTCTTCAGTGTAATTTGTCTCGTCCGCTTTCTTCTTGTCCTTGAACTCGTTGAGGATGACCGTGTTGCCGTAACGATCGGCGTCGTAGCGATTGGGTGCCTTGTAGAAGAAGATAATCGAGAGGAGCCACCACAGGAGCGACATCGCCAGGATGCCGGCGGCAGCTACCAGTAGTTTCCGTGGATCCAGGGCAATCTGGAAGCAGCGGAATATCTCCGTCCACGGCAGCGTTGCGCGGAGGCTGAACGCGGGTGTCGGGTCGCGGCCGTCGGGCATGCCTGCTCCTCAATCAATACGGTTTGTGTACGCAATGCGGTGCCCGGGCCGACATGGCAGACAGCCACGGGACGGGACAGATTATACCCCGGTGGCCCATCGTGGCAATCTTGCCTGGAATGGCTCTTCAATTCCGCTGGCTTTTCCGGCAGTCGTTCGAGGTAGAAGGTCACCCATTGCCAGAACGCCTGTACCCCGGTGAAATCCTACTGTGGGGTAGGAGTTCACCGGGGTGCAGGTTCGGGGATAATGGGGCGGGTCGTCCCGCTATCGTGGGTTTAGAAGAAGAACCCAATACCCACGTTGAAGCCCTGGATGAGGCGGAACGCCTTGGTGCCGTAGTTCGGATCGATGTTCCCGTAGTTGAACCCGACCGGATCATCCATGTAGTAGGTGTTGAAGAACGTGAGGGCCTGGTAGCCAATTCGGATCTGTACACCTTCAACCGGATACCACCAGAAGTTCACCGCGGCGTTGGCGTTCGGCACCAACTTGAAGTCTTCCCGGCCCCACTTCGATTGAACGGTATCGTCGCCGAGCTTGTACTTGGCACGCTGCTTGGCGACGTCCAGCATCACGGAGCCCGTCAGATCGAGGCTCAGCGAGAACTGGTTGGCCAGGAAGATTTCATTACCACAACCCAGCAACGGGCCATACATCCGTTGAGACAGTGTGTTGGTGTAGTTCGCTGCGGATTGTGGGAAGGTATTCCCGTCCACATCGTAGCTGACCGCACGCCAGCCGAACCGTTCAAAGATCCAGTTGAACTGGCCACCCGCGATACCATAAGACCGGCTGTAATCGGTCTGCAGCATCGGAACACGAAGGCCAAAGGTCAACTGCTGGAACCGCTGCGTGAACTTGATATCCATCTGGCTGGCACCGTTCCAGATGCCATAGACGGAGAAGTCGTTCACACCGTTCACTTTGTTGCCGACACCCGCGAATGCCACGTTGAAGTTGAAAACGGGGCTGCTGATAAAGGTATCGGATAAGTTTGCCGGGCCTGCGAAACCGGGCGGCACAAGACTGGCACCCTGCGAATAGTGCGCGTCGTACACCTGCATGTAGTTCGCGAACAACCGGGTCCCATCATCGAACCGATACCCGATCTCCAGGTTGAAACCCGGTTGCCAGGTGCCCTGACTAAAGTTCCCGGTATCGAGGGCGGGCGTACCGGTGCCGATGAACGCTCCGGGAACGCCGGTAATGGAGCCATCCGAGTCAAAGAAGCCACGTCGAGCAATAGTTTGGTTGCCGATCGACTTCGTCTGATTCAGCATGACGAATTCGAAGGCCGTGTAGAACCCGGCAGAACCCGCGCTCCCGGTTGGGAGGTGCACCACCGGGTCGGTGTTCACGGGTGCCTGAAAGCCGCCCCCTTCACCGCCCGTGAAGGGCCCGGTTCCACTAAAGCTTTGTGCCTGGCTGATTGTTGGCGCGGCAAGCAAGTATGCAGCCGCCAGCAAGGCTCCCCCAATTAATCGATGTCGCATAAACCGCATCCCCCTTCACTGCGTAGACGACCGGTCCGTGGTAGGCTCCCCAACCTGTCCACTGACCCGGTAGCCGGGCAGCCCCGGTTACCGTTCCCCTAGTCGAGTCACTTCGCGCACTGGGGCGGGAAGTGGTCGCGGACGATAACGGCCGGTACGATACGGTCAAGCCACTTTGGCCCGAAATCCCGGTTTTCAGCGCGAAATTTCTCCTCTGGCACCCCGAGCTACGTCAAGTTGAATAACCCAGACCCGCGATCACGGTTTGCGGTGTGCCATCGCTTCGGGTAGCGCAGAGAAGGCGTGTGGTCTGGGTGGCTCAACTGATAAGATTGGGAAGATGCGATTCGGTTCGCCAACACCTCGGTGCTTGGTTTCTGATACCGATGTACTGAATCGACCCCCGCTGTAGGGCTGCAGATGTGGTTTTGCTTGTTGACCGTGCTCCTCGCTGTTGATCCCGCCGAGCGAATCGCGGAAAAGCGGATTGCCGATGCGCTCAAAGCCTGGGAGGTGCCGGGAGCAGCGGTTGTCATTGTGCAGGGGGATCAAACACGGTTGCTGAAGGGATTCGGTGTCCGCGAAATCGCGCGCCCGGAGGCGATCACTACCGATACCGTGTTCCCGCTCGCATCGTGCACAAAAGCGTTCACCAGCACCTTGCTGGCCCTGTTGATCGATGAAGGGAAATTGGGCTGGGACGATCCCGTCGGCAAGCATCTCCCGGGATTCAAGCTCTCCGATCCGCATGCGACTGCGCTGCTGAGTTTGCGCGATCTGCTCACACATCGCACAGGGGTTTCGGGGCACGATTTGCTCTGGTATCGGGCGACAGAGCCACTGGACGAGGTGCTGAAGCGTGTTGCGTTCCTACCACTCGATTACCCCTTTCGCGGCGGCTATCGCTACTCCAGCATCATGTACGTAGCGCTGGGGCGAGCGATCGAGCGACGCACGGGGCAGAAGTGGGAGAATCTGATTCAAAAGCGGCTCTGTGAGCCACTGGGGATGACCGGTGTTTCGTTTACAACCGCAGCCATACCACGGGATACGGACCGAGCCACAGGGCACCGAATGAGCAAACAGGGCCAGGTCGAACGAACTGGGGCTTACGATATCCTGCAACCCAACCCTTCCGGTTCGGTGAATGCGACAGCCCGTGATCTCGCCGCCTGGTTGAAGTTCCAACTGGCCCGGGGTGTCGGGCCAGACGGTGAGCGCATTATCTCGGTCAAGAACCTGGCCGAAACCCACACACCACAGAACATCATCCGGCTGGATGGACGCATCCGCGATCTGAACCCCGACACGACCCAGCTTAGCTACGGCATGGGGTGGCTCATCCAGGATTACCGTGGCAAGAAAGTCCTCTCCCACGGTGGCATGATCGATGGCTTCCGGGTGCAACTCACCTTTTTGCCGGACGAGAACCTGGGATTTGCCGTATTGGCCAATCTGCACGATACGCGCATGAACGCCGCGCTCACCAACTCCCTGATCGATCTGTACTGCAACCTGCCGCAGCGCGACTGGAACGGGTACTTTCGCAAGATCGTGTTAGAAGAAGCTCAAGAGCGGAGCGATGCCCTGGCGGCACACGAGAAGGCTCGCAACGCAGCACTGCGACCGACGGTTGCTGTCACGGGGTTTGCCGGCAGCTATCGCCACCCGGCGTATGGCCGCCTCACCGTGAAGGCGGTCGATGGGAAACTCAGCATGTCTTGGAGCAGCTTTGAGATGGCGTTGGAGCACTTCGAAAACAATGTCTTCCAGGTCTTACAAGGGCAATTTGCCGATCAACTTGTTCAATTTGGTGTGGCGGATGGCAAAGTGGTTTCGGTGCGATTTGTTGAGCAAGACTTCATGCGAAGATGAGGTGCCGCAACACGGCCGTGCCGCCCTCAAGACACCAGCGTGTAGAACAGCTCTTCGAGGTCATCTTGTTTGTACATCTCGCGAAGGTCCTCGAGTGTCCCGCATGCAACAATCTTCCCGCGAGCCATCACCGCGACACGATCGCAGAGCTTCTCGACCTCTCGCATGATGTGCGTTGAGAACAGAATCGTCTTTCCCTGGCCGCGCAAATGTTTGATGTTCTCCAGTACCGCACGTTGAACCAGGATATCGAGCCCTGAAGTGGGTTCGTCAAAGATCAGCACAGGGGGGTCGTTGACGAGCGCGCGGGCGATCGAGACTTTCTGCTTCATGCCGGTGCTCATCTTGCCACCGGGCACATCACGGAAGTCGTTCATTTGGAGCGTGGTGAAGAGTTGTTCGAGTCGCTGCTGGAGTTGATCGGGTGGAATCTCGTGAAGCCGACCGTAATACTGCACCATTTCCCAGGCCGACATGCGATCGTAAACACCGGTATTGGCTGAGAGAAAGCCGACATGGCGGCGGACTTCCGACTCCTGCCGCACCACATCGAAACCCGCCACGGTTGCCGTACCGTGCGACGGTTTCAACACAGTGCATAGGATTCGCAAGGTCGTGGTTTTCCCAGCACCGTTTGGACCCAGGAGCCCGAAGACTTCTCCCGGTTGCACGGTGAAATCAATCGAATCGACGGCAGATTTAAGGCCCTGCGGTCCCTGGAACCACTTCGATAAGTCACGCACTTCGATCATGAAACTACTCGTGCCCGCCAGGAGTCTTGGGTGAACTCGGGATGGGTGACTGACTGATCTGCCATTGCTGGTAGTTATCCCATGTCGCGTCGGTCATCTCGAATTCCGGGTAGGGTTGGCCGTGGATCTTGAGGAGCCCCCTGCGTAGTCCCGTACCGCGGTCGGTCTTCTCACGCAGGAGTTCGAAATCTTCTGGCCCGGCAATCCAGACGTTTTGCCCTTTCACGGTGAAGAAGAACACCATCGTTCCGAGCAGCTTTGCCTTCCAGTGGGGCTTGGTGGGCAAATCGAGAGCAAGATCGTCCTGTTGTGGATCGCTGGATTGAATCTCACGGATCAGTTCGTTGAACCAGGCAATGTGCTCGGCCGTTGGTCGTTCCGCAAAGAGTTTCCGAAGCTGTTTGTAGGCTTGGAACCGGCCGATGGCGTTCAACAGCATGAACGCGCCCAGAAAGATCATCACCGGGTTCATCGGACCACCTGCCTGAAACCGGACGTATTGCAGTCCCAAATTCACTCCAGCGAATACCAAGAGCACGATCGCGTCCAGCAACAAGCCTTCGGCGGATGGGGCCACCCACTTGAACACACCAACCAGTAACTCACCGACGATCAAGATTCCAAAGAGCATGATGATGAGGTTGTTCGGTTGATTCTGCCAGGCGATGTAGGCGAGAACCATCATGAACAGGGAAAAGAAGATGTTGTCCCGGCCCGAGCGGCGCACCCCACGGCACAGCTCGCGATAAGCAGCGACTTGCTGTAAGCGGAATCGCATTTCAAAGGCATCGTCCATGCCAACCCCGGATTGATCCCCAAACAAGCCACGACCGCGCAGGACCGGCGCGATGGTCTCCGGTCCTGCGCGGTCGCGGTTGGTCATTCCCCGCGGGGTCATTGTGCCGAGTCAGTTCAAAACCGGCAATGCAGTCTGTGGTTTCTCCCGGGGTAACGCTGCGGCGGGGCGTTCTTCGATCAGTTGATAAAAGACGTTTCGTTGCCGCGGTTCCCAACCGGCCTCTCGAATCGACCGCTTGATCTCTTCGAGCGTCAGGTAGTGGACCGTGCCCGCCGAGGCGACGACATTCTCCTCGATCATCAAGGAGCCCATGTCGTTCGCCCCGAAGAAGAGCGCAAGTTGACCGATCTTGCCCCCTTGTGTGACCCACGACGACTGGATGTTCGGAATGTTATCCAGGTAAAGCCGGGCAATCGCTTGAGTTCGGAGATATTCAAACGCACCTGCTTCAGGCGCATCGGCCATTTTGTGGCCGGGTTGCATAGTCCAGCAGATGAACGCGGTGAAGCCACCGGTTTCGTCCTGGAGATCCCGGAGTCGAGTGAGGTGCTCAATCCGCTCGGCGTCCGTTTCAATGTGTCCAAACATCATGGTGCAGGTGGATCGTCCACCGAGTTGGTGCCAGACCCGAGAGACTTCGAGCCAGTCCTCGGTGAGGGATTTATTCTTGGTGAGAGCGTGCCGAACCCGGTCCACCAGAATCTCGCCGCCACCGCCCGGAAGGCTACCAAGGCCCGCGTCCTTGAGCCGTTGGAGTACTTCACGCAGCGGTAACTTGTTCAACTTGTGAAAATGCCAGATTTCGGGTGGGCTGAACGCATGCAGATTCACCTGTGGAAAGCGCTGTCGGAGATCCCGGAGCAGTTCCTCGTACCATTCGAGCTTCAGTGTCGGGTGCATGCCGCCCTGCATAAGAATCTGGTCGCCACCCAGTGCAATCGTCTCTTCGATCTTTTGGTAAAGCTCTTCGCGCGGGAGCACATAAGCGTCTGAGTCCGTCGACTTGCGGTAGAATGCGCAGAAATCGCAGACGGCGACACACACATTTGTGTAGTTGACGTTGCGGTCGATGTTGAACGTGCGGTACGGTTCCGGGTGCAATCGCATCGTGATGGCGTGAGCCGCCCGCCCGAGTTTGTTGAGATCGCGGCAATCGAAAAGCTGGAGCCCTTCTTGTGGGCTGAGCCGTTCCCCCGCGACCGCCTTGGCCAGAATCTGATCGAGATTCGTCATTTCAGGTTCTCCCAACAATCCACCAGCTTAGCAGGGTGAGAGTTTCAGTTGAGTCGCAGTTGCCACGTGGGCATTCCGCAGGAATGGTACGCTTGCCGGAACCAACCCCAACTCGGCTGACATCTTGTGGAATTGGTGCAGCCCTGCCAATTCCGGCGTCCCCAGATCGTACCGGATAATGTTGGTGAGGTAGCGGCGGCAATAGCCTGGATCGAGCCCTAGCAAGGCCGCTTCGCGCTGGGCGATTTCCCCAGCCCGTTGCCGCCCGCAGGCCTTCGCTTGATGGAATGCGGCTTCGAGTCCACCCAGTTCGATACCTGAGCGAATCGCCCAGACCGCGAACACCATGGGAAGCCCCGTCCAGTTCGTCCATTCCTCGCCAAGATCGTAAGCGTAGCGGTGCTGCGGAAGGCAGGCACGCATGGCACGATCACCGATCAAGAGCACCGCATCTGTCTGGGATTCGTCCACGCGGGCATCAATCGGGAAAGGGGAAATGCTCGGAGTCACGCCATACCGTTTTCGCAGGATGACCTGGGTGAGTGCGGACGAAGTTCTTGAGCCTTCATCCAGAGCGATCGACCGAATCTCAGGCCAGGGCACGCGGCTAAAGAGCGTGACGCTCAACACGGGACCGCGGGAACCAATGGCGATGTTGGGAATGAAGGAGTAGTTGTCGCCACGGAAGAATTCGGCCACGGGAATGAGCCCGACATCGAGCTGGTCCTCGGCCATGCGATCGGCCAACCTGCTCGGTAAATCGAGGGTGAGTTCGAGACTGGGTGCGAACTCCGAGAGCCGCTCAATGAGCGGCTTCGTGTTCAGATAATTGACCGCACCGACACGGAGAGTCGTCATGATCCCCCGACCTTTCCCGTCTGAACGATAGCCGTCGTTATAAGAACCGAGAACGGCCTGGGAAATACAACAACCCCGCGTCTGCGGGGTTGTTGCGAGGATTGGAAGCCGCGGGGGGGTCAAAACGGCTGCTTACGGGCAAGGGTTGCACACGGGGACGCAGACCGGGACATAGCGCTTCACGCAGTAGCTCACGGTATACGGTTCCATGGTGCAAGTCTGGATCGGCACCATGCGGCAGCGGGTTTCTGGAATCACGCGGCAATTCGTTTGAGGAATGTAGCGGATGCGTTCTTCGGTCACATAGTTGACCCGGCATTGCCGGACGACACACTGGCGTTCTTCCGAAACCATCTGGCAGGTGGTGACGGGAACCTGTCGCACAATTTGCTCGGGAACCTGCTCGACCACGCAGCGAGTTTCGTAGCGGACATGGTCCTCGCGGATCATTCGGCAAACTTGATACGGGACCTGCCGGGTGATCTGCTCGGCAACCATGTAGCAGTGGCGACGGGTTTCGTACCGCACATGTTGATCGCGTTCCATCCGACAAGTGGTGTACGGGATCTGCACGGTCTTCACTTCGGGGACGGAGTAACAGCGGCGTTGCGTGACCATCCGCACGTGTTGTTCCGGAACGATTCGGCACGTGGTGTAGTTCACATAGCGAACGTGCTGCTCGGGAACCGTGTAACAACGATTGCGGTTTTCCGTGCGGACATTTTGCTGAGCGACCATGCGGCAAGTGGTGTAGGGAATCTGGCAGACCTTTTCTTCAGGCACCTGGTAGCAGCGGGTGCGGGTCTCGTAGCGGACTTGTTGTTCGGGAACCACCCGGCAAATTACCCGGGAACACGCTCGCATTTCAGTTTGCGGCACTTTGCGACAGACCGGTACTTGAACGCACGTGATCACCGGCTTGCACACCATTTTGCAATCGCGGACGACCCGGCACTCTTCGTGTGGCACCCACACCTTCTTACACACGGTGCGGGGTGGGCACTGGACTTGTTCTTTGACGATCTGCCCGGGGCAATAGTGGCTTGTACAGGTGCAAGGATCGAAGACACAAGTGCCCGGTAGGCGGACACAGCGGGTCACGATCGGCCCTGGGATGCACTCAGTGACTGTTTCGTAGCGACCGGAACAAACCTTCTCGATTCGCTCGGTTACAATGGGTTCCGTCACATAGTTCACCCGCTGTTGTGTGACGTAGTCCACTTCCGTTCGGTAGGTTGTCACCGGAACAGAGAACGATTGAACCTCCTGGATTTGTCGGTACGTCGTGAACGGGATCGCAACCTGGTATTGTTGACTCTCGGTGCGATACGTCATGTACCGGTGTTCGCGTACGTGTTGTTCGTAAACCGGGTGATAAGTCGTGTAAGGGATCTGTACGGTGTAGGGCTCGACCACCTGACGGTACGTCGTGTACGGAATCGCTCGTGTGTGTTGCTCGAGAACCTGGCGGTTGATCGTGTACGAAACG
>JBGTAO010000633.1:0-3746 GCA_041749835.1 Gemmata sp.
GCCCCGTGGGGCAACGAGTGATTCGGTTGCTCGCCAAACATGGTGGGCACGTTCGCGTGGGGTCACGCCAAAAAGACCGTGCCGAGCAGGTGTGCGCCGCCATTCGCGCTCAGATTCCGGGTGCCGGTGTCGAGGCGGTGAGCGTGGCCACAGCCGACGACGGACCGACCGCGCTCGAAGGCTGCACACTGGTTGTCGCCGCTGGAGCCGCCGGAGCCGTGCTGCTCAAGAAGAAGATCCGCGACACCTGCAAGACCCTGCGAGTGGCCATCGATCTGAACGGCGTTCCCCCGGCAGGGATCGAAGGGATCGAGCTCCACGACAAGGGAACCGATCGAGCCGGCATCTGTTGCTACGGTGCGCTCGGCGTGGGTGGCAGCAAGATGAAGATCCAGAAGGCGGCGATTGCCAAGCTGTTCGAGCGAAACAACCTGGATCTGGATATCGAAGAGATCTACACCCTCGCGCAGGAACTGCCTTAAGGCCACCCTCAACGGTGCACGTTCACTCGACTTCGCGGGCACGTTGTTCCAGCACATCCAGGAGCGCCGGATGCCGCCCGAGTGGCTCCGCGAGCACAAAGCGCACCTGCGGGAATTGTTCGCTGAGCCGATCCCGCGCCGCGGCCAGATCCTCCACCACGTGCTTCCCGGGCGAGAGGAAGTACGGTAGCAAGATCACCTCGGTTGCCCCCTGCTCCACGCACAGCACCCCGCCCGCCTCGATGCACGGCTCGGCCAACTCCAGATACGAAACCTGCACCATCGGATACCGCCCGCGGACACGCAACTGCTCCGCCACAGATTCGAGATCGGCATTCGCTTCCTGCCGCCGACTTCCGTGCGCGATCAATAAGAGCGAAACCCGCCGCATCGTGATCCCTTTCGCGATTGAGCCGGAACCGGCACAGCACCAGAAACTCTCGCACTACCCGATATACTAAGCGCATGATTGGGGCACGCATTGGAAACTGGTACCTGGAAGCCGAGATCGGGCACGGATTGCTCGGCGTGGTGTACCGGGCACGCGATTACGATCAACCGGAGCGTCAGGCTGCCGTCAAGGTCTTCACGGGGCTCACGGTGCAAGATCCGGCGCTTGTGCAGAAATTCGCCGCCGAGATGCTACCGGTGCAACGGCTCGATCACGCGAACATTGCCAGGTTCTACGAAAGCGGCATTCACCGCAACCTGGCCTATGTGGCGTACGAACTAGCTGAAGGCGAAGACCTGGCGCACCGCCTACAGAGTGGGCGAAGACCCTGGCAGGAAGTGCTTTCCGTGGCCGTGCAAGTGAGCCGGGCGCTCAAGCACGCTCATAACCGGAATGTGCTCCACCGCGACCTCAAGCCAAGCCATTTGCTGATGACGCCGGAGGGCACCGTGAAGGTGCTGGGATTCGGCCTGGCGAAGGTCGTGCCCTCGCCCGCGAGCCTCACTCCCCTCCTGGGTTCCGCGGCCTATAGCCCACCGGAAACGGCGAACGGTAAGCCGCTGACCCGCCGCAGCGATTTTTACTCACTGGGTGGTGTGCTCTATACTCTCGTCACGGGTCGCCCACCGTTCACCGCGCCGTCGCTCGTCGAGTTGATGCACAAACAGTGTTACACCCTGCCCGAACGCCCGGCGATGAGGGTCCCCGAGTTGCCGGCGGAACTCGATGAGTTCATCTGCGTGTTACTGGACAAGAACCCGGCGCGGCGGCCCGCCACAGCCGCAGCAGTGCTGGACGAACTGGAACGAATCCGGGGGAAGCTCGAACGCAAAGGTGAACGGCTGGAATGGCCCGCCAAGCTCACGCCCGACACGGCAGAGATGGCCGCACTCCCCGCTGCTCTTGGTGAAGCGGGAACCCCACCCCAGGAATCTCCGGAGCCACGCCCGCTGCTGAAACGGCCCGCTGTGGTGATCCCGTTGTTTCTGCTCGTGCTGGCCGCGCTGGTGTTGCCGTTCGTCTGGCCATCCCCGAGTGCCGAGGAACTGTATGCGGCCGCGCAGCCGTTGCTAGCTTCGGATAACCCGGACGATTGGGACAGCGCGGTGTCGCAGTACCTGGACCCGCTCAGTACCAAGTACCCCGATCGCTACGCACCGGAAGTGGCCGCGGCCCGGGCACGGGTGAAGGATCACCGGGAACAGAAGCGTGCGCTGAGCGAAGGTGCGAACCTGCGGCCCGAATCGGATGCCGAGAAAGCCTACCTGCGCGGGTTGCGTCTGGCCCAGGCCGGCGACCCCGTGGCAGCACGGCGTGTCTGGGCGAACGTGATCGAGGCGTTTGGCCCAATTGCGTCCGAAGCACGCTGGGTGGAACTGGCTCGGCTTGGGCTTGGGGCGCTCGGCAAACTCGAAAGTGGTGCTCGCCCACCGACAAACCGCGATGCCCTACGACTGGCGGCAGAGCACGCCGTGGGATTGCCACCACCCCAGGACCGCGCGGCCGTGACGACATTGCGGCAGTTGTTTGCCGACGATGCTACGGCACTGGAGATCATTGAAGCCGCTACGACTCGAAAATAACTTGCGCCGGGCTTCGATGCGCGAGGTGGCGTGACACGTTGCTGATCGGTGTCTTCCCGCGATACGGCGAGAATTCGCAAACCATGGCTACCCCTACCACGTCAGTCCGCGACTACTGCACGCTCTTGATCAAGAGCAAGTTGCTCCCCAGCGACGAAGTCGAGAGTACGTTGCGGCGCTGGCAGAGCGAATCCCGCGGCACCGACGATCAGATCGACCAGTTCCGGAAGTACCTCGTAGCCCGGCGGGCACTCACCGAGTGGCAAGCGCACATGGTGCAGCGTGGGCGTTCCGATGGCTTCTTCATCGGTGGCTACAAGATCCTCGATCGCATCGGGAAAGGGCAGATGGGCGGCGTGTACAAGGCCGTCCACAACCACGGGCAGGTCGTGGCGCTCAAGATTCTGCCGGCATCGAAGGCCAAGGAACCTCATGTCCTCAGTCGCTTTCAGCGTGAGGCACGACTCTTGACCCAGTTGGATCACCCCAATGTGGTGCGGGCGTATCAGGTCGGCGAGTCCAATGGCGTCCATTACATCGCGATGGAGCACCTGGAGGGCGAAACACTCGACGAAACGCTGTCGCGGCGGAAGCGACTGCCCTGGGCCGAGAGCGCCAGGCTGATTCACCAGGCCTTCAATGGGTTGCAGCACCTGCACGAACGGCGCATGGTTCACCGTGACCTGAAGCCCGCGAACATGATGTTGACACCCGCGCCCAACAAGGCTGACACCACGTGGGAAACCACGCTGAAGATTCTCGATATTGGCCTGGGCCGCGAGTTGTTCGATGAAGCCACATCGGTGGGGCAGGCCGATACGCAACTGACCGTCGAAGGCTCGGTCCTGGGCACACCCGACTACCTGGCACCCGAGCAAGCCAAGGATGCCCGCAGTGCCGATATTCGGGCCGACATCTATAGCCTGGGCTGCGTGCTCTACCACTGCCTGACGGGGCAAACGCCGTTCCCGGAAACGAACATCATGGCGCAGATGTTGCGTCATGCGATCGAGAAGCCCGCACCCGTTTCATCATTCCTTGCTGATTGCCCACCGGGCTTGCAAAGCGTACTGAGCCGCCTGTTGGCGAAAGACCCGGGCGATCGTTACCCGAATCCCGCGCTGGCGGCGCAGGCGATGTTGCCGTTCCTGGGAACAGGTGGCGCGGCCCCGGCTCCGGCCGCGCTTGTACCAGCTTTCAAGGAATGGCTCGAAACGGAATCGCAACTGG
>JBGTAO010000634.1:0-7303 GCA_041749835.1 Gemmata sp.
TGGCGAGCGACGTCGGCACTCTCACTGCGAAATGCTGGGCCTACTGGCAACGCCTACAACCCTGGGTGAAGTGAGGCGCGAAATCCACCCCGGATTCGGGTCTGAGCGAAACTTGTGCGATCAAGCACGAGTTTCGCGACAATCCGGGTTGGACAGTTACGAGCACTCTATCGACGATAGGGAGTGAGTCGCCCATGTGAACCAGCGCCCGCCCCTTCGGTCGCCACGAGGACGACAACTGAAGGAGTTTCGCCCGTGAAACCCATCACCTATGTTGCCGCAGTATTGGTTGCGGTTTGCGTATCAGTTTCAGCACAAGCAACTCCGATCATCGGGAGTCCAACAGGGTTATCCAGCCCACAATCTGTGATCACTTTCGATGAGCTGGGAAATCTGCAAAACCAAGTAATTACCAATCAGTTTTCCGCCTATGGAGCCACCTTCCAAGGGTTTGGATGGGATAATGCCACAAATGGCCAATCTGGCTCGACGGGATTTGCTGGCGGCGATTTGGTGAGTGGGCTTCCTGGGTTTCCAAATGGCCCTATGGTGATCAACTTCAACCAACCGGTGAGTGCTGCAGCGTTCGCGATTGTTGATCAAGGCGCGAACTACACGATCAGCGCGTTCCTGGGCAATACTCTAGTTGAGTCGTTTGGGCTGAACGTGGGTTTCAACCCGGGTGCCGGGTTTGTTGGGTTCGAGAACATCACGTTCGATTCTATTCAGATCTCCAACAACCAGGGCAGTGGAACCACGATCGATACGCTCCAATTCAACTCGGCCGTTCCCGAGCCAGCCACGATGGCGGTGTTCGGCATGATGGCGGTAGGTGCGTTGACGGTGCGCCGTCGCAACAAGGCAACCGTCTGAGCGGTCTCAAGCGGCTTGGTGGGTCACAGCCGGCGAACGTCGGCTGTTGGCCTTCGGCTGGTGCTTCCAGCGACGGTGGAGCCAGAAGTATTGCTCGGGATGCCGGCGAATCAGGCGCTCCAGCGCGGCCGTGTAGCGCTGCGTGATCGCCTTGATCACTTCCGGACTCTCCGCATATTCACGCGGATCGATCACGTCTTCAACTTCCACGGCGTAGTACGCTTCTTCCATGCCAGCAGGAGCCGGAGCCGCAGGGTGTTCAGCGCGGTTCACCCGGGGCACTCCGAGCACTACGAGAATCGCATCGAACTCGATGGCCATGAGCGCGACTGCCTTGTGCGTGCTGGCCGGGCGGCCAAAGAAATCGACAAAGACACCGCGAGCGCCGGCATCCTGATCGGCCAGCGTGGCCACTTTGCCGCCGTTCTGCAGCACGCTGGTGAGTCGGTCGAAGTCATCCTTCTTGGCAATGATCGTCTGCCCGGTCGATTGGCGCATCCGCAGTACATAGCGTTCCAGGTACGGGTTATCGAGCACCCGCGCGATGGCATACGTCTTGAAGCCCATCGCACCCATCGCGTACCCGGCCATCTCCCAGTTCCCGAAGTGTGCGGTCACCATCAGCATGGGGCGCGGCGAGAACGTGGCTGCCGGCAACCCCGTGGCGGGGTACAGATCGACGAAGGCTCGCCAGTTGGCGACATGCAGCTTCCGCGACATCAAGAGCGCTTCCATCGCCGCACGAATAAAGTGCCGGTACATGGCCCGGACAATGCGGTCGGCCTGCTCGGGGTCGGTCGTCAAGTCGGGATAGGCAGCCGTGAGATTCTCGAATGCGACACGGCGGCGCGACGGAACAAAGCGGTAGATCAGCCAGGCGATCCGATCGGAGAGCCAGAACGAGAGCCGCGGGGGCAAGGTTTGAATCACGCACACCAACGCACGGATCACGATGAAGACTGCGAAATCGGTGGTGTGATTGCGTGGCTTGGCCATCGGCGGACTCCATTCCCGTGGACCGAGGCATGGTAACCCCGAATACGCTCCTGCTACAATACCGGCATGGTTCCTGGAGGAGAGTCCATGGTTACGTTCTCTGTCGATGGTCAGAAAGTCGGCACGGTAGAAGAGAATCCGGACTTGCTGGCACGCCTTGTCGAAGCCGGACACCCCATAGAATTTCGGGCAGCCGACGGCACTCCACTCGGAGCGTTTCAACGATCTGTTCCAGGGGCGTTCTGCCCTTGGGAACCAACACTGACAACCGAGCAGGCCCGTGAACGAATCGCTGAACCTGGGGGAATGACCCTTGCTGAATTCCGCAAGCAAGTGAGCCGGGCATGAATTATCTCGTGACGTGGACACGCAAAGCACTCGCTCAACTCGTCGATCTCGTCACATCAGCAACTGACCCAGATGCAGTCGATCATGCCGCGACTCGCATTGATGAACTTCTATCGAATGATGCACACCTGCAAGGCGAAGAACGCAGCGCGGAGTTCAGGATCCTGTTCGCGCCACCACTGGCGGTACTATTCGTTGCCGATCGCGCTGTGGGTGTCGCATACGTGGTGGCAGTTGGCTGTTCCGGAACCCCCGGGTGATCTAGTAGTCCCCTAGTTCCACGACGCGCCCGGTGCGGTTGCTTTCATAGATCGCACAGATCAAGTCGACGGCCTTCTTCCCCTCGCGACCATCCACTGTGGGCGGTCGCCCGGCTCGAACTGCCTCGACAAAATCCGCGAGTTGCCGACGATGCCCCTCGTGACTGATCGCCTTCGGATCGGCCGCACCGCCGGACAGCGTGCCGCGAGCGGTTGTACTCCCGGGCGGGGTGGAACCGTCAGCAAAGTCCCACTTCAGCACATCTTCGTGCTCGATGAGCGCTGAGCCACGGTCGCCATGAATCGCAATCTGCTTCGGGTAACCCGGGTGAACGCTCGTGGTGGCGGTAATCATCCCCAGCGCACCACTCCGAAAGCGAATGGCTGCAACAGCCGTGTCTTCCACCTCGATGCGTTCGTGAGCCAAAGTGGCGGTGAAGCCACACACACTCGCCGCCGGCCCCATCATCCAGAGCAACAGATCGACATTGTGGATCGCCTGGTTCATGAGTGCTCCGCCGCCATCGAGCGCGAGCGTGCCCTTCCAACCGCCTTCGTCATAGTACTCTTGCGTGCGCCACCACTTGTTGGCCGCTTCGCCGAGTGTCAGTCGACCGAACTTCCCGGCATCAACGGCAGCTTTGAGCGCCAGGTTCGCATCGGCAAAGCGACTCGGGAAGATCGTGCAAAGTTGCACCTCCGAATGCTCGCACGCCTCGATGATTTGCTGGCAGCGCGGCCCCGTGATCTCCAGCGGTTTCTCGACCACGACATGCTTACGCGCTGCCGCCGAAACCAGTGCGGGTTCGAGGTGCGCCCCACTCGGTGTCGTGATGATGACCGCATCAACACCAGGAGCGCGAATGGCGACATCGACCGACATGAAGACCGGGCATTCGGGTGTGTGGGTATCCGCGAGGAGTTGATGGCCATTCGCCAGGTTTCGGCTCACCAGTGCCGCCACACGCGTTCCGGGAATCTCGGCAATCGCCCGGGCATGATAGCGCGCGATCATTCCGCAGCCAACGATGGCAAACCCGAACGGTTCCGGCATGGCATCTCTCCTGATATGACGCCCCGAGATTGTAGCTTGAAATGTGACAGACGTCGCGAGTCGAGTGAACACGGATTAGCGCAGCACGCGGGTCGCTTTCACCACGTACTGGAGGCCACTACCGATCGTGGCGGCCAGCATCGCCCACAACAACACCAATTGCACCGGTTCGAGGAGTGCGAGTAAGTCCGGGGTCGGAATGGTTCGCAGCCACTGCAGCAAGAGCACTCCGATGAGCACACCACATTGGAGGCCCATCTTCAACTTGCCGAACCAGTCGGCTCCGAACTTTTGGCCCGTCGCTTCGACCATGCCCCGAATGCCGGTCACCAGGAGTTCCCGGCACACGATCACCGTCACCATCCACGGAAGAATCGCCGCTTCGGGCACGGGAATCAGGTAGATGAAGGTGCCGCACACCAGGATCTTGTCGGCAAGCGGATCGAGGTTGCGACCCACGAGCGTGAGCGGGCCGTACTTCCGCGCCCACCAGCCATCGAGCCAGTCGGTTACTGTGGCCAGCAAGAACAGCACGAGGCCGATGAGCCACGCTTGATGCACGATGCAGACGAAGAGCGCGATCGCGAGAGGAATGCGGGCCAGCGACAGCAGATTGGGGACGTTCACGAGTTTCGAGTGCGGAACCGCTGCCGGCTCGATGTCTTCGTTGGTGTGCATGCGAACTCCACCCGAACCGCTTCGGTCACCACGACTGCCCCACGGCCCGCGCCGCCAGGTCGTAGCCATCGGCCGCCGTGACTTTCACCTTCGCAAAGTCGCCGGGGCGCAGGTTCTTCCCTTTCACTCGCACGGCGCAATCGATTTCCGGTGAATCGGCGGTGGTGCGGCCACGGGCATGATTGGCGAACTCGGGATCGGGGCCGTCGATCACCACAGGCAACTCCTTGCCGACTTGTGCCTGAGCATAGCTGAACGCGACTTGCTGCTGCACTTCCATGATCGCGGCGACCCGGGCCTGCTTCACCTCTTCAGGCAGGTGCCCATCGAGCTTCTCCGCAGGCGTGCCCGGCTCCAGCGAATACGGAAAGACCCCGGCACGCTCAAAGGCGAAGTCGGCCACGAACTGACGCAGTTCCTCGAACTCCGCATCCGTTTCACCCGGGAAGCCGGCAATGAATGTGGTGCGAATCGCCAGATCGGGCCACTTCTCGCGCAAACGGTGCAGGAGTTTCTCGGTGGCCGCCCGGTCGACCCGGCGAATCATCCGCTTCAGGACGCGATCGTTGATGTGCTGCAATGGCATGTCGAGATACGGGATGATCTTCTGCGACCCGGCGAACGTGTCAATGAGTTCGTCCGAGATGTGCTCGGGGTAGGCATAGAGCGTGCGAATCCACTCCAGGCCATCGACCTTGTCGAGTTCACGCAAGAGTTCCACGAGCCGCGTGCGACCGTACAGATCCATGCCGTAGTAGGTCGTGTCCTGAGCCACGATGATCAGTTCGCGCACGCCATCGGCCACGAGTTCGTTCGCTTCGCGGATCACTTCCTCGATCGGCTTCGTGACATGCTTGCCGCGCATCTTGGGAATCGCGCAGTAGGTGCACAGCCGATCGCACCCCTCGCTGATCTTGAGGTAGGCGTAATGCCGCGGCGTGATCCGCAGGCGTGCCGTGTCTTCGAGTGCGCGAACGGGGGCGGGGCGGAACAGCGAACGCTGTTCATCGCGGTGTGCCGTCGCCCGATCGACCACAGCGACGATCTCTTCCCGCCCAAACACGCCCACAATCTGATCGACCTCGGGCACCTGCTCCAGCAACACTTCCCGTTGCCGTTCGGCCATGCAACCGGCCACGACCACCGCACCCACCTTACCCGACTTCTTCAGTTCCAGCATCTCGCGGATGACGGCCAGCGATTCTTGCCGGGCCGGCTCGATGAAGCCACACGTGTTGACCACAACCACATCGGCACCGGCGGCATCCGGTTGCAGTGTGTAGCCATCCTGAGCGAGCTTGCCGAGCATGCGCTCGGAATCGACGAGGTTCTTGGGACACCCGAGCGAGATAAAGGCGTAGTTGCCCTTCTGGGCATTCGGGGTAGCGGCAATCGCACCACCGGCGCTTTCGGCGAGTGGTAAACTCTTGGCTGGCATGCGGAAGAAATCCCGTGCAGGTGTGGCGAAGATCGAACAGTCTTTATAGGAGCGCTCGGGACACTCTACAAGCACGAGCGTACGCGATCGAGGCTCCAGTGGGTTCCTTCCTTCTGATACACTTGCCCGACTAGCGGTGGAATCGCAGGATGATTCCCAACATGACCACGATTCGCGCTGCGACCGAAACCGATTGGCCCGCCATCTGGGCTCTGTTCCAGCAGGTGGCCGCTGCGGGTGATGTTTTCGCGTACGATGAGCAAACCCCCGAGGCGACCGCACGCAAGCTGTGGTTCGATCCGCCCGCATACTGTTTCGCATTGGAATGGAACACGCAACTCGCCGGCACATACTACATTCGCCCGAACCAACCCGGTCGCGGCGATCACGTGGCCAATGGCGGATACATGGTCGCACCGGCAGCGCGGGGGCAGGGTTTCGCACGGCTGCTCTGCGAACATTCGCTGGCCACCGCTCGGAGTTTGGGCTTCACCGCCATGCAGTTCAACTTCGTGGTGGCCACCAATGTGGCGGCGCTGCGAACGTGGGAACGGTGTGGCTTCATCGTTGTGGGCCGGCTTCCCGGAGCGTTCCGGCATGCCACGCTCGGAAGCGTCGATGCACTGGTTCTGTTTCGCAAGCTGTAACACCGCACCAACGGGGGACACGAATGGCACGCTCACTTGCGGGACAGGTCGCCCTGATCACGGGGGCGTCGAGTGGCATTGGCTGGGAGTTGGGCCGGCAACTGGCACTGCAGGGGTGCCCGGTCGGGTTGGTGGCACGCCGGGAACAGCCACTGCGAGAACTCCAGCAGATCATCACGCAAGCGGGAGGCACCAGCGCCGTCGCGGTGGCCGATGTGGCGGAGCGGCACCAGATCGAAAATGCCGTTCAACAAATCCGCGAGCAACTCGGCCCCGTCGATCTGGTGTTCGCCAATGCGGGTGTGGGCAAGACCACCCAGATTCACCCGGTGAATGTGGCCGAAGTGGAGCAAGTGATCCGGACCAACCTACTGGGCGTGATCTACACACTCTCGGCGGCACTGCCCGAGATGCTGACACGTGGCACGGGGCGCCTGATCGGGATCTCGAGCTTGGCGGGCTACCGCGGGCTACCTGGGGAATCGGCGTACTGTGCGAGCAAGGCCGCGGTGAACTCGTACCTTGATGGCCTGCGAATCCAGTTGCGCGACAGTGGTGTGCGCGTGACCACCATCTGCCCGGGATTCATCACCACACCCATGACGGCGAACATGAACTTCCACCTGCCCGGGCTCATGACCGCCGAAAAAGCCGTGCAACGCATGATCCGTGCTGTGAAGGCTGGCACCAAGGTCTATAGCTTTCCCTGGCATGTCCACATGATGGTGAAGTTCAGCCGCTGGATGCCCGACCGCGTGATGGCCCGGATCATGCGCGACAAAGCCATGGCCCCGAACCCCGTAACCCCGCCATCCCCGACTTGAGGTTCTGTGATGCGAATCGCCGCTTGTGTGCTGACACTGTCTCTGGGACTCGCCGCTGCTGCCGAGGATAAGCCCGCCATCACCCCATTGAAGCTCACGGACATTCAGATGGTCGTGCCCGAAGGCATTCACACGCCGAAGCCGATCGAGATCAAGACCGCCGAGGAACTCGCTAAGGCCGAAAC
>JBGTAO010000635.1:0-16867 GCA_041749835.1 Gemmata sp.
AATCCGAAGAGCGGTCGGGACGACCGCGGTCCCAGGAGATGAGATCCCAGGAAAGGCAGCGGTCCCAGGAGATGGAACCGTACCGCTTTCGCGGCCGCCTCAATACCGTAGTTCCGCGCCCCAAGTGAACATGTGCGTGAAGAAGTTCGTGGTACCACCCGTGAGATTCGGGCTGAGATTGTACTGCTCCTGCGCCCGCCGCACATCATTCCAGGCCATGGCGGTGTAGCCAAAGGTGAGTTGGGCATGCTCGGTCAGCCGGAAGCCCACTTTCGCTCCGGCTTCGGTCACTACTCCCAGGTAGCTTACGCAGCTCGCGGTTGTCGATTGCACCAGCGGGATCGTGATGAGGCCGCCCGATTCCGTCAGCAGCCGTGTTCGTCTGTAATCCAAATTGCTTGCGTTCACTCCCAAGGCCAGCGCACCAAACGCTTGCAGCGTGAGGCGATCACACGTTGCCGTGGCCTGACCACCAAGTTGGCCGCCATAGAAGTTGTTGCGGGTGCGAATGCTATCTTCACCCACCAAAATCGGCGACGGGTTCAGCGTTGCTCCCACCGCCTGGAAATTGATGCCCAGTTCGTCGCCGACGTGCAACTGCCGATAACCCACGAACCCCTCGACACGCAGTCGGGCACCCGACGAAAGCACACGCCGCAAGTTGATATCGCCACCTGTGAAGGTGGTCTGGGCGGTCGTCGAAACTGAGCCCGTGATCACGCCGGGATAGCCCACGAAGATGGGGTATTGCAAGGCCGTATCCGCAATCGGCAACAGTTGCGGCACGTTCATCACATTGAAGCCGTTGCCCACTCCCACAAATTGCTGACTGACCGAGAACAACGAGTAGATGCGAGCCGATGCCCCCCAGCGCTGGTTGGGATTGAACCAGAAACCGCCCTCGGCCCGCATACCCGCTCGCCAATCGCCGAGCAATTTGCGGCCACCAAACAGCGCGGCCGTTCGCGGTTGCCCCACTGCCGCTGTACTGATGACATCGGGGCTCAACGGACCGGTTGTGACCACGGGAGGAACATCGACGCCGCTGGTCATCCCCAGCAGCACCTCGGCGGACCCCCAGAATCGCTCGTGCGGCGGGCACACCAGGCAATCGGTCCGGGGGGCACCGAAGACAAAATCTTCCGGGTACCGCGTGATATTCGGGTCGAAGAGGGGTGCCGTGCTCTCGGAGTGGGGCACCTGTTGACCCGCACTCGCCGGCGGTACCTGAGGGATCACCACCGCGGCAGGATCGTTGGGAACGCCACCCGCTTGTTGCACCCACGGCGACAGGCCTTGAAGATGCGGAGCCGCAAAGATGGCACCGCGAAACCCTTCCCGTTCCAGCGAGCGAATCGCCGGCGGGCGTGCCGTCGCACGATGCAGCGGGCGCTCGCCCAGAAACGGGTCCGACGATCGCGCTTCAGGAGCGTAGATCGCCGACTCGGCAAACACGGGGTCGGGGCTCTGAGCCGTAGCCGATGGACCCGTCAGACCCAAACCAACCAAGCCAGTGAGGAACTTTCGCCACATGAACACACTCCCGCGACGTAAACGTCGGTAGTGTCATGATCGGCACAGACGGCAGGCGTGGTTTAATCGGAATGATGCGATACGGCAGAAGCGCCAAGCTGGGCAAGCTGAGTGGTAAATTAGCGAGAGCCACATGATGGTGGCTCTCACAGAGTCGTGTGTTCGAGTGGCTTGGCTTAGCCCTCGAGCACTTCTTCTTCTTCCTTGGCTTCCCTCTCGGCCGCTGCTTCGGCGAGTGGTGTCCCGTACTCGTCGGTCTGGCCTTCACCGAAGATCAGCAGCAGCGGTGAAGCGACGAAGATTGAACTGTACGTTCCAATCAGTACGCCGAACACCATGACGAATGCAAACAGGTGAACGCCCTCGCCACCGAAGGCATAAAGCACAATCGACACCAGGAACACGGTCGTCGCCGTGAGGATCGTGCGGCTCAACGTTTGGTTCACGCTGTCGTTGATCATCTCCGCGGTGAGCCGAGGGTTCTTGCCCCGTACTTCGCGGATTCGGTCGAACACCACAATCGTGTCACTCACGGAATAGCCCACGAGGGTGAGCAACGCCGCGACGGCCGCGAGATCGATCTTGAAGTCCTGAATACCCAGCAGGCTGAAGCCCGGCACCAGGTGCAGGTAGTGGCAAGCCGCAATGGCCCCAAGGGTGAGGCACAGGTCGTGGACCAGGCAGAGCACCGCGGCCAGGCCGAACGTCCAGTTCCCGAAGCGGAACCAGAGGTAGAGCAGGATCGCGATCCAGCTTGCGACAATCGCGTAGAACGCCTTGGTACGGGTTTCGCTGGCAAGCTGGGTATCAAACACTTCCAGGCGTTCGGGTTCGGGTGCCGTCTCGAACCCTTGCTTCACTTCTTCGAAGATCTTCTTGAGGCCCGCGATCTGGTCCTTCTTCGCGGGGTCGGTGTCGGGAGCCGCGAGTTTGTCGAAGGTGGGGTTCTTGGCCACGCTCAGAAGCATCTCGGAGAAGCGGCCACTGACGGGTTCCCCCACGCCAGTAAGCTTGAAGGTTTCGACACCGGTGTCGGCTCCGAGTTTCTTGAACTCGCGGGTGAGCAACTCTTCGACGTAGTTCAGCGAGGTCGGCTTGGGAGCCGGCTGACCCTCGCTGTTGAGTTCCTGGAAGGTCAGCGTGGCTGTCGGTCCGTCGATCGCGACATTCATGGTCGCACCGTGCATCAGCGTTTTGCCGTCGGCATCGCGGAGGAGGCGATCGAGCGTTGCCCGGACCATTTCCGGCTGCTTCTCGGTGGTGCGAATGGTGAAGTAGCGGCTCTTCCCCTCGGCATAGGTTTCGCCGCTGAGGAACATCTGCTCCACGGAGTGGTCGGGCAGTTGGCTCGCCCGCGCGATCACATCGGCTTCCATCGCCTTTTCGTCGTCGCCCGGTTGTCCCGGTCGCTGGCTCAGCGTGACCGTGGCAGTCGAGCCGTCGGCGTAGGTGATGGTGTAGACGTAGGTGTTGACGAGTGCTGCCGCGCTGTCGCTGCTGGGGCGATTCTCCCAGCGAGCCGAGACCGGCGTCAGCATCTTCTTCTGATTCTCTTCCCCGAGCAAGTCACGGAAGCCGGGCTTATCGGTGGTGAGCAGCGATCGTTCTTCGCCGTCCTTGAGGCGACTGGCAAAGACGGTCCCACCGCGGAAGTCGACGTTGAGCCCCGCTTCGCCGCGATAGAGGAACAGTCCCAGCCCCAGCAAGGTCAGGATGGCTGTACTGGTGGTCAGGAGCCAGCGATAGCTCATGGGGCGGAAGTTCGGGCGGGTGAACAGCCGCAGCATCCGCAGTTCGGTCAGCCACTTCTTGTGCAGCCAGTAATCGAACATCAGGCGGGTCATGTACAGCGAGGTGAACAGGCTGATGATGAGCCCAACCGTGAGGCTGATCGCGAAACCCTTCAGGTTGTCGTTGCCGAAGGTGTAGAGCACGATGGCCGTGAAGATACTCGTCATGTGAGTATCGATAATCGTTCCGAAGGCGCGATCGTAGCCGTTGCGGATGGCGGTGATGAGGTTGGCCCCCTTGTCCCGCTCTTCACGTAGCCGCTCGTAGATGAGCACGTTGGCATCGACCGCAATACCCAGGGTGAGCACCAAGCCCGCCAGGCCAGGCAGCGTGAACGCGGCATTGACTGCCACCATGAAGCCGACCGTGAGCAAAAGGTTGGCAAAGAGTGCCACGCAGGCCACGAATCCGGCAAAGCGATAGTAGAAGACCATGAAGGCCAGCACCGCCAGGAACGCGAGCCCAATGGCCGTTGTTCCGCGGCGAATCGTGTCGGCACCCAGGGTCGGCCCGATCGTGTTTTGGCTAACGGGCTTTTCCTTCAGTTCCGCGGAGAGTGCCCCGCTCTTCAGGATGTACACCATCCGTTCGACGTACTTGCGATCAAACTGCCCGGTGATCTGCCCCACGGCCGAGATCTCGCCTTGAAGCGCCGGGGCAGACACAACCTTGTCGTCGAGCAAGATCGCCAGGTAGCGTGTCGCGCTGCCACTCGGCTTGTTCCGCCGGGTGATCTTGCCGAACGTCTGGGCACCCGCACCGTTGAAGCGGAAGCCCACACTGGGGTTGAACGTCTTGGGGTCGGTTTCGGCTGTCGCGGTCAGCGTGATATCACCGCCGACACGCAGCGAATCTTCGCCGGTACCCGTGGGGTTCGCCGACACGCGTGTCAGGATGAAGTAGTCGTACTTCTTGTCGTCCAGAGCCTTGGCCATTTCCTCAGCCGACAGCCCCTCTTTCTCAAGCCGCTCGCGCTCCCTGTTCTGTTTATCCAGTTGATCGACCGAGGTGGTCGGCCGGCTGTAGAGCAGATACAACGCGTTGCGATTATCCGGGGTGTCGTAGTAGCCCCGGACTTCGTCGCGGGCCACGGCGACGGTCTTCCCGCGGTTGGCACGCATGATCTCCCACAGTCCGCCCTTGCCTTCAAAGTCGTTGGAAAGCCCGAGCGATTTGCGTTCTTCCGGCCCCAGTTCGGCCCAGACATAGCGAACCTTGGCCTTCGACTCACCGATCTCGACGGTGAACTCGCCTTCAGGCCCCGGCGGAGCCAAGCCTTTCGCCGCGAGCGTTTCCATTTCACCGGGAGTGCGCGAATCGAGCACGGTGCGGGCGGCCTGAATCCCTTCAGAATCGTCGGTACCGTTGGCGAGGATGCGGAACTCCAGCACGCCCATCTGCGAGATGAGCCGCTTCACTTCCTGAATCTCTTCGTCCGACAGGTTGGACTTCCCACCGCCCGCAGCCCCGCTAATGGGCAGGATGATCTCGACACGATTGCTGCCAAGCGGGCGAACCGTGACGTTCTTGATGTCGGTGGGGTCGATGCGGCGCTTGATCTGCGCGGCGAGTTGGTTCATCTCCTCGCTGGTCAACCCTTCGGTGGACGCGGAGCCCGGCGGCCCATCGGCCTGGCCCAGAGCGCGTTTCCGCTCCTGGGTTCGCTCCTGGTTCACCTCGTAAACCAGGATGGTACCGCCGGCGAGGTCGATGCCGAGCCGGTACTTGTCGAGGCGAACCGCAAACACGGCGGCCAGCAAGCACGGGATCAGGCAGATCATGAAACCGCGAAAGAAGTTCCGTTGCATGGTGTTCCGTTCCCTGTCCGTCACGCGAATCGTTTCGCGGCGGAACGATTCTCGGTTCTCTGAGGCCGCACTCACGAACCCGTAAGCCTACCGACCGTCAGGCTTTGGCGACGTCGGCATCTTCGGTACCCAACACCTGAGCCACATAGCTGCGCTTGATCCGCAGCCGCGTCTCTTCCGATCGGACCACGATCTCGTCTTCGCCGTCCTTCGCCGACACAATTGTTGCTACGATGCCACTCGTCGTTAAGATCTTGGCACCGCGCTTCAAATTCGACAGCATCTGCTCCTGTTCCTTCTTCTGCCGCCGGCTCATGGGAAGGATGACGACCACCCAGAACAACAGCATCAATCCGATCAGCAAGAACGGGAACATCGGGCTGGTCAGCATGCCACCTTCACCCGCCGGGTTGGCTGGTGGCGGTACGGGCGGTTGATCTGCAATTAGGCTGAAAGTCATTGTGTCTGCCATGAGGAGGCCGACCGTTTCTCGGTGCCGGGGCGACTGCTTCACACCGCGGCACAGGAAAACTCGATCGTTTCGGAAATCTCGTTCTAGAGCGCCCGGTTCCAGCGGGCAAGACAGCGAGTGTGGAACGCCGCGAAGGTTCCCGTTCCGATTGCCTCGCGAGCTTGCCGCATCAACCGCAGGTAAAACGCAATGTTGTGCAAACTCAGCAGCGTCGGGCCGAGCATTTCGTCGGCTGCGAACAGGTGGTGCAGGTACGCCCGGGAATAGTTCACACAACAATAGCAGGCGCAATCGGACTCGACCGGTGCGGAATCTCGCCGGTGCCGCGAATTGCGTAAGCGGATCGGCCCTTCCGCGGTGAACACCAGTGCGTTGCGACCATTGCGGGTAGGCATGACACAATCGAACATGTCGATCCCCGCCGCGACACCCACCAACAGATCTTGGGGGCGGCCGACACCCATCAGATACCGGGGCTTGTGCTCGGGAAGCAACGCCGCACACGCCGGCAACGCCGCGTGCATCGCCTCGGGTGCTTCTCCCACACTAAAGCCACCCAGTGCGTACCCCGGGAACTCCAGAGCTACCAGTTCCTTCGCACAGGCCGCTCGCAACTCCTGATCGAGGCCACCTTGAACGATGGCAAACTGAGCTTGATCGCCTCGGGTGTGGTGCCGCTGGCAACGCTCGGCCCAGCGGATGGTTCGCTCCACGGCGGCCAGCATCTTCGTGGGTGTCGAGTCGGCTGCAGGGCATTCATCGAGGACCATTGCGATATCCGAGCCCAGATTCTGCTGGATCTCCACGGCTCGCTCAGGTGTCAGTTCCAGCGGCGAACCGTCGATGTGACTGCGGAACTTCGCCCCGTGATCGGTGATCTTCACCTGCGTGGCCAGGCTGAACACTTGAAAGCCACCGGAATCGGTAAGAATCGGGCCCGGCCAGTTCATGAAGCGATGCAACCCACCCTGATCGCGGATGAGTTCGTCGCCGGGGCGCAAGGCCAGGTGATAGGTGTTGCCAAGGATGATCTGAGCACCAACGTCGCGCACCATCTCCGGGGTGAGCCCTTTCACCGTGGCTTGCGTACCCACTGGCATGAAGATCGGGGTTTGCACCACGCCGTGCGGAGTCTGTAAAAGCCCACTGCGGGCCGCGGCATCACGATGTTGAACCTGAAATGAGATGGCCATGTCGCCAGAATACGCGGCCGGCCGTCGGATGGGCTACCCACTTCTCCGACGGCACGGCCGCTCCGCCCGGGCGAGTCAACCGGAGAACCCGGCGACGGCGGATGACTTCAAAACCGAAGCGCATCCTGCACTGCCGGGATTCAATTCCTACTGAGGTTGAATTATTAACATACGCGATAATCGGTGATCGTGGCAAGCACGTCTTGCCCCGACAATCCCGATTTTCGGCACAATCGTCCCAACTGTTAACTTTGGGTAGCGTGACGCTTGAACCGCAGCCGCTCGGAATCGCGTTTCAGCTCAGTTCCTGGCCCGTACGCAGTTCTTCACGCACTTGCATCAGGATCCGCCCCAAGCGGTTCTGGCCCAAGCCGTCGCCGCCATCGCCCCAGTAGTTGTCGCGGTCGGTGTGTTCGACGAGTTTGGCATCGCCGGTGCCCAGGAGGATGGCCTTCAGGTCGGCGTGCTGGCTGAACTTCGCTCGCAATGCCGCGAGCATGATCTGATCCTTCACACTCTCCCAGTCGCGTCGGAGTGGTCGGTTGCGATCACGCCCCATCTGGGCGGCCGTGCCCGCTTTGGGAGCGTGGCGAACCTCTTCTTCATGCGGCGTGCCGGCGAACTTTTGCGCCTGGAAGTAGTGTTCGGTGGTGCGCCAGCGCTGGCCTTTCAGAAAGACGGCGTGCGCCGAGAAGTTCGAGAAGCAACCGTACTCACCGGCGTTGGAATAGAAGCGGATGACTGCAGGTGGGGTGGGCTCGGACACAATGGCTCTCCAGCAAGCGACTCCCGGCGAACAGAGAACCAATCGCGCTCCGAGGTTCGCGCCAGGGATACTTCTGGCGAGTATACAGCCCCGGAAAGAAGAAACCCGCCGCTCCGGGTGGAAGCAGCGGGTTTCGGCTTTGCGGAGCTATTGGGCGAGCGAACCCCTAACGGGCGACCGACTCGGATTGGGAGTGAACGGTTGCAGGAGCACCCAAGTTGAACCGCCAAACACGGGTACCACAGCAGGTGCAACGGTACGGCTGGAGACAGAGTACCTTCAGTACCAGGCGGAACTGAACGCGGTGCGACCGCTGGAACTCGGAACTGCTACACTTCGGGCAGGAACGCGGACGGCCGAGCATGGTGTGTCCTCGTGACAGAGAGGCCACCGATTCTCTAGCACACGCCATTCGTGCCGGAGCCGATTGGGCCAGGCTTTGGTTCTGATATCGGAAATCCGAGCGCGGACATTGAGGCGATGGGCATGAAAGTACGGTTCCGGTCAAAACGCTGCTCGGCCCGCGGAAAACAGCGAAACCCACGGCTCCCCTGTGAGGGCCGTGGGTTTCGAATACGCAGATGCCACGTTTGCGATCGACTCAGTCGCCACGCAGCTTCAAGTTGTGCAGCACGAGCCGTTCGCGAACTTCCGTCAGCGAGGTCATCCCGAAGTTCTTCGCTTCGAGCAGTTCGTCGGCTGTGCGCTGAATCAGTTCACCCAACGTGGTAATGTTGAGCCGATTCATGCACTTGCGGGCTCGCACAGACAGGTTCAAATCGCTGACCGGCTTGTTGAGCGTAGCCTGCTCTTCCGGGCTGAGGTTCTGCGAGGGGCGATAGCGGAACTCGTACTGCTGGCCCTGCTCCAGCGACTGACCGATGCGCAGCCCCTTGGCATTCATGACGGCGCGAATCTCTTCGAGCGAAGTCTCGCCGAAGTTCTTGCTGGCGAGCAATTGCGATTCGGTCACGCGGGTCATGTCGCCGAGTGTGCGGATATTCATGCGCTTCAAGCAGTTGCGACTCCGAACCGAAAGCTCGAAGTCGGTGATGGGGATCTCCATCACCTGCCGGTGCATGATGCTGACCTGCTCTTCCTCGGGGCTGTAATACATCGAGAGCGAGGCTTCGGCATCCTTGACGAAGAGCTTGGCCCGTTCGTCGCGCGGATCGGCCCGATTGAGCCGACGGTAGCAGTCGGCCGCCTTGTCGTAGTGATCGTTGTCTTCGTAGAGCACGCCCAGGTTGTAGAGCACACCCTTGCCAATCGGCGGGTATTTCAAGCAGCGTTCGTAGTAGCCGATGGCATCCTGATCGTTGCCCTGCAAGTCGTTGAGGAAGCCAAGGCGGAACAGGGCTCCCGAATGGCGTGGTTCCAGTTCCACGGAGCGTTCGTAGAAGCGAGCCGCACGAACCGGATCGCCCTCGACTTCCGCGACGCCACCTTCCTGGAAGTAGTATTCGGCGTTGTGCGCGGCAGCATCCTTGAGCTTGGTCAGGATAGCCTTGGCCTCGCTCAGATGATTCTGCAGTCGAAGCACGCCCGCCTTTTGAAGCTGCACTTGCTGAGCAGCATAGCCAGTCTTTTCCGCTCGATCGAAAGCCTTGGCGGCAGCGTCGAAGTGATCGGTCTTGTCGTCGTCCAGGTCGGCGTAAGCCTGAGCTTGCCCCAGGTAAGTATGCGCCTGACCGAGGTAGAATGCGGCGAGCGGGCCTTCGGCTTGGTTCAGGTTCTCGATCGCAGTGCGAATGTGCCCGAGGAAAAAATTGGTGATGCCCAGCTTGAGGTGAATCTTCTTCTGCTGTGGCCCCGCCGCAACGGCCAACCGCTTCTGGAGGATGTCGTTAATCTCACGGAGGTTGCGAATTTGCGAACCACCCTGAGCGAGCCCTTCGCGGAGCTTGCTGACCATCCCGCCTTCGAAGTCCTCACGTTCGACGAGTAGCGCCCGTAAATCCACCAGAGGTTCCGTCACGTCTCGTTCTCCACGGGCCGACGGCGCACCACTCCCGGAACCCGGGTGAGGTGCGATCGGCTCTCGATTTCAGGGGCCGGGCCTTGCCGCGCGTCGGCAGATCGCGCGAGAGCCAGCCTTGCAAGGTGCATGCCGAAGACTAGTAATGTAGCGATTCGCACGGGGTTCCGGCAAGGTCACCACCCCAAGCGGGTATTCCCAACGAGAAGAGGATTTGTTGCAATAGCTTCACGGGCAAGCCCAAGCTGCTTACCATAGATGCAGTGCCGATTCCGTAACGAGGAGGAGCCTTGATGAGCGAGCCGACGCCACCGGTCGACACCGCAGTCCCGGAAGCCGGCACTGCGCCGGCCACGGCCTTTCCCTGGTCCCTGGCCGCCGGGTTGCTCGGCGGAATTGGGCTACCGTTTCTGGTACTGATGCTCATGGGCTCGCCCAACCGGGCGACCAGCGACGAGACCGAAGAGCCCGCTCCAGTTGCAACTGCCAATCCGCATGAGACGGCGAACCCGCACGACCTGCAACCGGATGAGAAGAAGAAAGTCCCCGCGCCGGAACTCGCTGGTGGTGTCGATTGGCTCAACACGGCCGGCCCCTTGTCCATGAAGAAGGATCTCAAGGGCAAGATCGTCATCCTCGACTTCTGGACGCTGTGCTGTATTAACTGCATCCACGTTTTGCCCGACCTGGCCAAGCTCGAAAAGAAGTGGGCCAACGAGCTGGTGGTGATCGGTGTGCACTCGCCAAAATTCGAGAACGAGAAGGACTCGGCCAGTATCCGCAAGGCGATTCTGCGCTACCAGATCGAGCACCCCGTGATCAACGATGCCGATCACAAAATCTGGGACACTTACGAAGTCGATGCCTGGCCCACGCTGGTGCTCATCGACCCCGAGGGAAACATCGTCGGCTACACCTCGGGCGAGGGGAATTACGAACTGCTCGACACGGTGATTGCCCGATTGGTCGAGGAGCACAAAAAGAAGAAGACGCTGAACGATCAGCCGATCCGCTTCGATCTGGCACGGTTCCGCGAATCGGGTGATACCCCGCTCTACTTCCCAGGAAAGATCCTCGCCGACGAAGCCAGCAAAAGGCTCTTCATTGCTGATAGCACACACCACCGCATTGTGATCACCGATCTGGAAGGCAAACCGATCGCCGTGGCCGGCACCGGGGTTCCTGGTCAGACCGACGGTGCGTTCGATCAGGCCACCTTCTACGATCCGCAAGGCATGGCTCTGAAGGGGGACACGTTGTATGTGGCCGATCGCAAGAACCACACGATCCGCGAACTCGATCTCAAGGCCAAAACCGTCAAGACGATTGCGGGCACCGGTGAGCAAGCAGGCGACATCACGAATCGCCGACTCGAGAAGCCCGTTCCGGCACGCAGCATCGGCTTGAACAGCCCCTGGGATCTGCTGATCGAAGGCGACACACTGTTCATCGCGATGGCCGGGCATCACCAGATTTGGGCCTACGATCTGAAGAAGCGGGACATTGGCCCCTACGCCGGCAGTGGCCGCGAGAACATCGGCGACGGCCCGCTACCATTTGCGATGTTCGCTCAACCAAGCGGAATCGCCTCGGACGGCAAGAACCTGTACGTGGCCGATTGCGAAATCAGCTCACTCCGCAAAGTACCCATCGGTGGAACCGGGCGAGTCGAGACACTCGTGGGCCGCGGGCTCTTTGTCTTCGGCGACCAGGATGGCCCGGGACAGGTCGAAGACCCGACCAGCGGCAAGCAAGAAGCCCGGCTTCAGCACGCCCTGGGTGTCACGCACCACGATGGTAAGCTCTACATCGCCGATACGTACAACAACAAGATCAAGGTCTTCGATCTCAAGACCCGGGAGTTAAGCAGTTTGGTGGGCGGCTCCGAGTGGGGCTGGCTGGCACCTGCATTGTTCAGCGAACCGGCGGGTATCCACTACTCGGCGGGCAAGCTCTACGTGGCCGATACCAATGCGCACCGGATTCGCGTGGTCGATCTGGCCACGAAGAAGGTGAAGACGATTACGCTGCCGGGTCTCCAACCTCCGCCCGCACCGAAGGAGCCGGAGGTCAAGAAGTAGTTGGGCTTCCCCTGCCCGCTTCAGCCACACCGGGCAGAGGTTCGCGGTCAGGGGCCACGTCTGTCGCTCGTGCTGCGGGCGACATCAGCAACTCCTTCGAGTAGTGCCTCAATAACGCCGGTAACGCTCGATCGTAAAGATCGGCGTGCCGGCTCTGAAACGCTTCGTACGGTTCCCCCGCTTCGATCCGCGCCGCAATTACCCGCACAAATGCCACCGTAATGGTTTCGTGGTAACCATCCGGACTCCCAATCTTCGCGTTCAGCTTCTGAATGCCCTTGCGAACTCGATCCAGCGCTTCGGCGACCGGAAGTTCCTGAAGGTACAGCCACGCCATGCGAATATGGGCCGCGTGCGTCCACTCTGTTCGAGTGAACGTACACGTTTTGAACGCGGTCAGGAACTCGGTATGCGTCATGGGCGTGCCCTTGGAAATGCCAAAGCGGACACCGAGACGAACCCGTAGGTTCAGGCATGGCGTATGAGCAGGAGTAGCGAACAGATGGCCAGAATTAGCCCGAGAATCTCATAACGATTGATGGACTCGCCGAAGAGGAACACACCCATCAACGTGAGCAGCACAATCATCGAGACCGAGTAGACCACGCCAATGGTTCCAAGTTTCAGGTGACGCATCACGAATAGCCAACCGAGCGCGGTGGACGAATAGACCAGAAACCCCAGGGCGAAGGCCCCCGTCTTCAGGGGATACTCCTGCCCGCTCGCCTTCTTCAAGAAGTAATCGCCGAGTACACCCAACGCGCTGAATCCGATGGTCACAAGGACCGCGAGCCACATCCGTTCCATGTGTTGGTCCTCAACGAGTCAGCCGTGTCTGGTGCGGTCGGGACGACCGCGTGACGTCCCCTGGGACCGCGGGCCTCCTGCCCGCTCTTCGCTATTGGGCATTGTGCGGTCGGGACGACCGCGGTCCCAGGCTATTGTTTCTTCCCCTGGGACCGCGGGCCTCCGGCACGCTTCTTGGTTTTTCGTCGTTCACCCTGCGATCTCGACACCGACATCGCCTTCACGCACCTCGCCGATTTGCCACGCGGGGATGCCGTATTCGCCCAAGTTCGCAATCACGCCATCAGCAGCGGCGGCGGTACAGACCACCACGAATCCGATGCCCATGTTGAATACGCGGAACATCTCCCGCTCGGCCACGTTGCCGAGCTTCTGGAGCCAGCGGAACACGGGGAGCACCGGCCAGGAATCGCGTTTCACGAAGACTCGCAACCCCGGCGGTAAGATTCGGCCCACGTTATCGGGCAACCCGCCACCCGTGATGTTGGCCAGTCCATGAATGGCCGTGGGGGCCATCGCCAGCAATAACTCGCGCACGGGCTTCACGTACAGCCGTGTGGGAGTCAGAAGTGCCGTGCCAACGATCGCGCCGAGTTCCGGAATCTCGTCGGACACCTGCAAACCTGCAGCCTCGAAGACGACTTTCCGCACCAGACTATAGCCATTCGAGTGAATGCCGCTCGATGCGAGCCCGATGACCACGTCGCCATTCTGAATCGCCCGACCATCGATGATGCGATCGCGTTCGACGACACCGGCCGCGAACCCCGCCATGTCGAAATCGCCGGGCTGGTAGAAGTCGGGCAGGATCGCGGTTTCGCCACCCACGAGCGAGCAACCCGTTTCCACGCAGGCATCGCTGATACCCTGGAGCAGTTGCTTGCTCAGTTCCGGGTCGTCCTTCGGCATCGCGATGTAATCGAGGAACACGAGCGGTTCGCCACCCGTGCAAATCAGATCGTTCACCGACATAGCGACGAGATCGATGCCAACCGTGTCGAACTTGTTCATCTGGCAGGCAATCTTGAGTTTGCTGCCCACGCCATCGGTACAGGTGACCAGAACGGGGTTGCGATAACGACCATCGGGGTTCAGCTCGAAAAGGCTGGCGAAGCCGCCCACACCCTTGCCACCCTTCCGGGGCGGGAACGGCGGCGGGATCACGCGGGAGCGGTCCTGGGTTCGGGCCAGTAGCGGCTGAATCCCCGCAATCGTTTCCTCGTACTTGGCCAGATCCAGCCCCGCCTTCTGGTAGTCCCACTGCTCGGGCATGGTGCCCCTCCATCGCTGCGGTGAACTCCGATCGCCAACGCTTCGCTTTCTTACGCCTCCCACCCGGGGTTGACCCGCTTTTCCGGGTCTCGCTATAGTCCCCGCTGCGACTCATACCAAGGATGGTTCCGGCCATGTCGCTCGTACTGCTTGCCAACTCGGGTGCCCCCACCGGGGAAACCTTCCAGTCCAGCTTTGCGTACTTTCGTTGGCTGCACGAGCTTTTGCCAGCTCCCTTCTTCCATACCCAGGCGTTCCTGATCTTCTTCGCGGCGGTGTTTTGCCTGTACTGGGCGATCCCACGCCGCTGGCAGATGACACGCATTTGGTTGCTGGTGATCGCCAGCTTCCATTTCTACGCCGCGTGGAGTTTCGAGCTCGCGTTCTTGGTGACCGGCACCACGTTTGCCGATTACCTGCTGGCGCGGCTCATGAACCTGACCCGGAACCAGAAGCTCCGGTTCACCGTGATGCTCAGCAGCGTCATCATGAACCTCAGCATTCTCTGTTACTTCAAGTATCGCGGGTTCTTCTTGAATGAGCTGTTCGATGGGCTCACGAAGTTCGGCTACGATCCGGGCTATCAGCGGTTGAACCCCCTGGCGATCTTCATTCCCTTCGGAATCAGCTTTTACACGTTTGAGGCGATCAGTTACGCGGTGGATGTGTACCGCCGCAAGATTGTCGCCGAGAAGAGCCTACCGCGGTTTCTGCTGTTCATTCTGTTCTTCCCACACCTGGTTGCCGGGCCGATTGTCCGTGCCGGCGACTTCCTGCGGCAGACACGCCGTGCCAAGCGTTGGAACTGGGTGCGTGCTCAGGTGGGCGTGCAACTGTTCCTGATGGGTGCCTTCAAGAAGATGGCGATCGCGGACCGCATGGCGGTGTTCAGCGATCCCATCTTCCAGGACCCCGCTTCGTTCAGCAGCGGTGCGTGCTGGCTTGCGGTGCTGGCGTACGCCCTGCGCATCTACTGCGACTTCTCCGGCTACTCCGATATGGCCCTCGGCACGGCGCACTTGCTCGGGTACAAGCTCACGTACAACTTCAACATGCCGTACATCGCGGTGAACGTGTCCGACTTCTGGCGGCGGTGGCATATCTCGCTGAGCACCTGGCTACGCGATTACGTGTTCATCCCGCTGGGCGGCAGCCGCGGGTCGCGCTGGCTGAACTATCGCAACCTGATGCTCACCATGACTATTGGTGGGCTCTGGCACGGAGCGGCGTGGGGGTACATCTTGTGGGGGGTTGCGCATGGGCTCATGCTGGTGATCCACAAGCAATTCCAGGGGTTCTGCGCGGTGCGGCCGCGACTTGATGCCGCCCTACAAACGACGGTTGGCACGGGCTTCCGCATTCTGTTCACGTTCACCTGCGTGAGTCTCTGCTGGGTGCTGTTCCAGCCCGAGCTTTCGAAGGCGCTGGCGATGTACCAGCAACTGTTCAACATCAGTAGTGGGAACCCGCTGCCGCTGAGCAACCGAAGCCTGTGGTACACCGCAATCTTCGTGCTGGTTTGCCACTTGCTGGTGCGGAGCGGTGCGTGGGAACGCATCTATCGCAGCCTGCCCGCGCCGATCTTGGGCGTGGGCTATGCGGTGTGTCTGTGCGTGGCGATGTTGCTCGCCCCGGATGCGGGCACAACCTTTATCTATTTCCAGTTCTGACCTCCGGAAGTGCTCACGGTGGCGACGCTCCGAACACGCATCCGGCTTTGGTCCCCCGTGGCGAAATCAACCGCGCCGCTTCGGGCAGCGCCGCTATTGGGTCGACAGCGTGCCAGCGTGGCGTTGCTCTCGGGTGTCGTGGCCTTTGGTGTGCTTCACCTGGCGCTTCTTCTCGCGTCCGAGCAGTTCCGCACGCTGCGCGATCCGGTCTACGCCGATAAGGAACGGAAGCTCGCGCGGCTCGAGCGCAGCCTGCCGCCCGATCGCTCGCTCGTCTTGTTCCTGGGCACCTCTCGCACCGCCAACGCTTTCAATGCCGGGCTGACCCAGGCTGTGCTATCGGCCAACTTCGACAAGCCCGTGGCAGCGTTCAACTGGGGTCTGCCCGCGTCGGGGCCGATCATGCACCTGCTGCACCTGAAGCGCATGCTGGCCGACGGACACCGCCCGACCGTTCTACTCCTGGAGATTCTGCCCGCCACGCTGGCCGAGTTACCAGACGGCCCGATGGAAGCCCGCTTTACCGATGGCGTCGGCTTTGAGTGGAGCGAACTCCCCTGGCTCGCGAGCTACGGCTTCCCCACGGAGAAGTACCGCGAACCGAAGCAACGCGTGCTGGTGGCACCCTGGTACGGACTTCGCTTTCAGTTGATGGGGCGATTGGCACCCACCGCGATTCCGTATCACCTTCGCTGCGACTGGAGCCGTGGCCCGGACCGCAATGGCTGGAGCCCCGTACTCGTTGAACAGGTGGACGACGCACGCCGGGCCGCGGGAGTGGAACGGGCACGACTGGAATACGAACACACGCTCCGGGACTTGCAACTGGGTGAAGGTGCCGTGCGGGCGCTCCGCGATCTGCTGGCACTCTGCCGGGAAAACGACATCGCGGTCGTGCTGGTCCGCATGCCCGAGGCGAACAGCTTCCGTGCGCTGTACCCGCCAGCGGTGGATAAGCGACTGACGGTCTTCTTCCGTAAGCTCTCGAAGGAGTTTGGTTGCTCCATCGCGGATTGCCGAACCTGGATGCCAGACCATGCCTTCGCCGATGGCCATCACCTTCTGCGGGTGGGTGCCACGGGGTTCACGGGGCGACTCACGCAGAGCGTGGTGGAGCCCGCCTTGCGATCCGCGACGAACCGGGGGCAACCATGACTCCCGGCACACGGCTCGCACAACTTCTGCAGTTGGTGCTCCCCACGCGAGCAACGCCAACGGCCACGACCGTGCCAGCCCAGCCCCGGTCGCAGCGTCGGGGGGCCCGAGCGACCATCATCGGATTCGCCCTCGTGTTGTTTGGGCTGCACCTGGCGGCACTGTTCGTGCTCGATCATGCGTCTCCCGGCTTCCGTGATCCCGAATACGCTCGCCGTGTGACCCGCTTGCGAAGCCGCATGGCCGAGAACCCCGGGCGGCCACTGGTGATGGTCGTCGGAAGTTCGCGCGCGGCCATGGGCGTTCACCCCGCTGCCTGGGAAAGCACCCGAACGAGCGAC
>JBGTAO010000636.1:0-4006 GCA_041749835.1 Gemmata sp.
GGGTTCGTGATATCCCATGTTGCTCGGCACGGCACCGAGCCCACGACTACCTGCCACTTGGAGGGTAAGGCGATGACCTGGCTGGGCAAGATCCTCACTTTCCTGGTGATGATTACGGCGGTTGCGGGCGCATACTTCACCGCACAAGCGTATGTCACGCGCACCAACTGGAAGTTCGAGGCCGACAAGTACAAGACGGCCTATCGCGATGCGGTGACGAAGCGCGATGAAGAATACCGCCGGAATCAATCCAGCGAAGACGCGCTGAAGCGATTGCTGGCCATCGAACGCAACAAGAGCGAAAGCTTGGGCAAAGAAGTGGTGAGTCTCTCCGAGGCCGCCAAGAAGTCGACCAACGACTTGAAGCTGATGCAGGATGAGTACGACAAGGGCGATGTGAAGGCCACGCTGCAAGCGGCCAACATTCAGACCACGCTCAACGAACTCGATAGCACCCGCGGCCGCACCAACGTACTCGAAGACCGACAACTCAGGTTGGTGATCGAGCGCGAAGAGGCGTTGCGCGAGAAGGTGCGAGCCGAGAACGCGCAGCGGCTGGCACAATCGATTGCCGACGACAACATCCGGAAGGCCGAAGAGCTCGGTGACAAGTTGCGGGAACTGCGGGCCACAGGTGGTAACCCCTCGGCCGGTGTGATCCGGGCGCTGGACCGTCCGCCGCCGCCGGTGCTCGCCAATCTCCGCGGTCAGGTCAACCGGATTCTTGGCGATCAGGTTGAGCTGACCATCGGCATCGACGCGGGCCTGAGCAAAGGCAGTGTGCTCGATGTCATGCGGCTCGATGGCGGTGGCCGTTACCTCGGCACGATCCGCATTGATCAGCTTTGGCCGAAGCAAGCCGTGGGCACGTTCATCCCGGCCCGGCCTGGCGTCCAGTTCGAACGGTTACGGCCGGAAGAACTTCCCCGCAAGGGTGACGAAGTTCGTCCGCCCGACGGTCGCTGAGAACAACTGTTGGCTGGTTGCATCCCGAATACCTGACAACACAGTCCGTGCCAGTTAGCCTGGTGCCAATCACCCGAACTCGGAGATCTCGAGATGGCGAAGTCGAAAACCAGAGAGAAGGAGAAAGCTCGACCCGATCGCCCTCGCGCCCGGAACGACGCCTACGTGATGATGCTGTTCATCACACTGGTGGCGCTCCTCGCCGGCTCCGTGCTCATGTACCTGGATCATGATGAGTACGGTGGGAAGTCGCCTCCCAAGGAAGCGGCTCCCACGCTGCCCGTACTGGGTGGTGGCGATGGTAAAGGGGCGGGCGACAAGACGGGAAGTTGAGGCAATCAAACAACTTGCAAGCTCACGCACACCTCCGGCCACCGGGGGTGTTTTGCTTTCCGCCACTCCGGCGTTCTGCCTCACTCGACTGTGCAACTCTTGACCACACCGCCCATCTCCGCAACTTCGTCTTTATTCCTTCAAGTTCTCTCGATATTCTCCCGGCCGGTCGTGGAACTGATTCGACACCGCGATAGCAGGAAGGGTGTATTATGCGTCGGGCACCGGCGTGGATCGACGTGGTCGTCGTGGTCGGAGTAATGACCACATTCTCGAACCGTGCGACAGCAGAAGGCTTTTGGGTGACACTCGCCGCGGGCGTTGCCGGATCGGCCACCAGTTCGGACTATTCCGAATTCTGGTTCGAATCGCCGCACGGCCCACCGCTGGCCGTCACGCAATTGAACGGGAGCTTTAATGCGCAGGCAATAACAAGTGGTGGCTCCACGTTCTTCAATAACGTGGGAACCCCGGTACTGCTTCCCACCAATGATGGCTTCGCTCTTCTCACCAACCGAGAAGTAGCGAACGGCTCCCGTGGGTTGCCACGCTTTGATGACGTGCCCTCGGCCTCGGGGGCACCACTGATCGGGCAGCCCGTGCCCGGGAACTCCAATCAGGTGCAGGTCGGCCTTACCGATCCGACCGATGAGGGGCGTGTTCTCACAGTCGATGTGACCGACCCGGATGGCGTGTCTCTGGGCAAAGGAAGCGTCTTGGTTCAGAATGGTGATTGGTGGGTCATCGGCCTCGGGCCAGGTGTCGGACCGGGTGATACGGTTCCCGATCCCGACCCCATTGGCGGTGGTGGGGCGGATGGTTCGGGTGAAGAGCCGAAGCCCGATCCGGGCACAGGGCCGAGCGGGCCAGGTGGCCCACCGAGCGATCCGCGTGATACGCTGCCGCCCGAGAAGACACCCGCCACGCCCGAACCCGGAACGCTGGTTCTGGTCGGGATTGGTGGGCTGGGGTTGGGTGGCTGGCGTCGCCTGCGACGTTCGACTTGCGCCTGAAACCTGAAGACGAGCTTCTTCGTAACGCCCGGGGTCTTCCCGGGCGTTGCACGTTTCATCGGGATGTCCGATCACTTCCTAAGTCGTCGGCCGCTGGAATCCGGGGACTACGTTCGTAATCATGTGAACAGGGGTTTGGCACACGGCCAGCCCAGATTCACAGGAGACGACCCCATGCCGGCACAGGTTCAGAAGGAAGCCCCAGGCTTCACCGCGACCGCAGTCGTGAACGAAGACTTCAAGCAAATCGCGCTCTCCGACTATCGTGGCAAGTACGTGGTGCTCTTCTTCTACCCGCTGGACTTCACCTTTGTGTGCCCCACTGAGATCGTGGCCTTCAGCGATCGCATCAAGGACTTCCACGATCGCGGGGCCGAGGTGCTGGGTTGCTCGATCGATAGCCAGTTCAGCCATCTGGCCTGGATTCAGACGCCCCGCGAGAAGGGCGGCCTGGGTGGGCTGACGTATCCGTTGATCGCCGACCTGACGAAGAAGATCAGCGCCGACTACGGCGTGCTTCTGGAAGGCGGCATCGCACTGCGTGGGACATTCGTCATCGATCAGAAGGGGATCGTTCGGGCAATAACGGTTCACGACTTGCCGCTGGGCCGCAGCGTGGATGAGGCAGTGCGGGTGCTCGATGCGTTGCAGCACTTCGAGAAGTATGGCGAGGTCTGCCCGGCCGGTTGGACCAAGGGCGCGGCGACCATCAAGCCGGGTGTGAAGGAATCGAAGGAGTACTTCGAGAAGGTCGCCAAGCACTGATCGCCCGCCGGGCATGTCAGCCCGAAACCTCGAAACCCCGAAACCCCGAAACCCCGAAATCCCGAAACCCCGAAACCCCGAAACCCCGAAACCCCGAAACCCCGAAACCCCGAAACCCCACATAGCCCCGGGCTTGCCCGGGGCTTCTTCGCATCACGCCTGTGTCAACGAAGAAGCCCCGGGATTCCCCAGGGCTCAATCGGATTTTGGCAGTGGTCGCCCTGGGGCAAGCCCCCCGGGCTATTTGTCCGGGTGGTTCGTCACACGGCTTCTACAGCCGTTTCGCTGACACCGCGACGGAGCCGGCGACGGAGGAACCCCCCGACACCCATGGCCGCGGCGCTCAGGCCGAGCACCATTGTGGGTTCCGGCACCGGCACGAGTTCATAGCTGCCACCACCTGCATCGAGAAAAATGCCGCCTGGTGTGCCATATCCGGAAAATTGAACTGTATTTAAGAAGGTTGTGTAGGTCGCATTCGGATCGCTGCCAATCCCAGTGAAGAGTACCCGGCCATTTGTGCCACTGGAGTAGATCGCTCCGGTCCATCCTGTGATGGTCAGCGATGTGTTGGGTGTTGTGAGGCCATTGAAAGTGATCGTGTGGGCCACATTGCTCAGGGCAATCGTCGAGGCAGCGTTGATCTGAAGGGCACCAGCCAGGTAATCCGTGGTGGGGGTAGTGCCGGTCCTCAGGGTGCCACCATTTAGGCTGATCGTGGAGTTCACCAGAGCGTTTGCATTGGTGAGCTCCACCGTGCCAGCCCCGATGGTCGTGTTGCCGATGTAGCTGGTGTTGTTACCACCCAGGGTTAGCGTTCCCGCACCGATTTTTGTCAGCCCTGCGGAACCCGAGATCGCTCCGTTGATCGCAATATTGCTGTTGGCGGTCGCGGTGTTGATGGTGGCTGCAGTGGCCAGGGCCAGATT
>JBGTAO010000637.1:0-4916 GCA_041749835.1 Gemmata sp.
TGGGCGTACAAGATCGAGGCCTTCGACGCGATCCCGTACGGTGCTCGCCTGCTGCGTGATGCCGGTGCCAGCGTTTGCCTGAAGTCGGATGACAACGAACTGATGCGCCACATGAATCAGGAAGCGGCCAAGCTCGTGAAGTATTGCGAGTTCACCCCGGAAGAAGCCTTGCACGCCATCACGCTGAACCCGGCCAAGCAACTCGGTCTCGATGCCCGGCTCGGGACAATCGAGGTGGGCAAAGACGCGGACCTGGCCATCTTCAACGGCAACCCGCTGAACTCGTATTCCCGGTGTGAGATGACGCTGGTGGAAGGTGAAGTTTACTTCCAGCGCTCCGACAAACTGGAACCCCAGGAGATTGCCAAAGCCGAGCCGACGAAGCAACGGGCCAAGCTGCCCGCAATCCCGGACATGCCCAAGGGAATCTATGTGTTGAAAGGTGGAACGATCCACCAGCCAGGCAAACCTGCGTTCGTCGGCTCTGTGGTTGTGGATGCCGCGAGTGGCAAGATCACACAAGTGGCGCGGGCGGGTGAGAAGGTTGATGCCCCAGCCACTGCCCGCGTGATCGACTGCACCGGACTGTTCCTTTACCCCGGTATGATCGAACCGGGCACCGTGCTCGGTTTGGTTGAAGTGGGCTCGGCACGCGAAACGAACGACTCCAGTGATGGCGGCGACTTCCAACCCGATCTCCGCGCCATCGTCGGCGTGAACCCGGACTCGGAATTCATTCCCGTCACGCGGTCCAACGGCGTCACCATGGCACTCACCCGCCCAACAGGCTCACTCATGCCAGGTCAGGGCTCGCTGATGAACCTGGCCGGTTGGGTGCCCGCCGAGATGGCGGTCAACGATGCGCTCTCGCTGCATATCGAATACCCCAGTGAGCCCACCCCCCGTGGCTTTGGCCCCGCCACTGCGTTCGACGGTGGGAATAGCGCGCTGGCGAAGTTCCGCCGCGAGGAAAAGCTGAACAAGCTCAAGGAACTTTTCGCAACCGCCCGCCGCTACGATGCGACCCAGAAGGCCGGTCTGAAGCTCGTTCCCAACCCGCGCCTGGAATCGCTTCTGCCGTACGTCCGCGGTGAGAAGCCCGTGGTCTTCACCGCCGATCGGAAGGCTGATATCCTCGGTGCGCTCAAGCTGGCCGACGAATTGAAGGTGAAGCCAATCATCAGCGGTGGCATCGAAGCGTGGAAGGTGGCCGATGAACTCAAACGCCGCGATGTGCCCGTGATTCTCGGCCCAGTCATGAGCTTGCCCCGTGAGATCGGCGAGAAGTACGACGCCCCATTCGCAGCCGCGGCCCGGCTCCACAACGCAGGCGTGCGTTTCTGCATCCGCTCGAAGGAAGCGAGCAACACCCGCAACCTGCCGTACGAAGCCGCAATGGCCGTTGCCTATGGCCTACCGCCAGAAGAAGGGCTGAACGCCGTGACGCTTTATCCGGCCCAAATCTTGGGGGTCGCCGATCAGTTCGGGAGCGTCGAGACGGGCAAACGTGCCAACTTGGTCATCACGAATGGCGACATGCTCCAGGCCTCGACACAGGTGCTCTCGATCTTCATCGATGGCCACCCGTACGAGCCCACCAACAAGCAGACCCGACTCTTCGATAAGTATCTCAAGCGGTTGAACGAGGTGCGATCGAGCGAATCACCCGGCCAACCCGGCGGGCGGCCGTAATGGTGTTACTCGGTGGTGGGGTTCGATGTGATTGAGTGCCTGCACCGTGAGCCAGGATTCGGCCCTGGCTCACGGTGCGGCTCGATACCGGTCCAAACTCTTCAGTCTCGCATCGTCACGATAGCCACGACAACTCCGTCGAGTTGAATAGCACCCAGTACAGATCAGCTAGTTGCCGCCGGCGTTCCTCACCACTTGTACCCGTAAGCTTGGCGACAAAGTAGTCGCGCTCTGCTGGTGTGGGTCGCCGGGTTAGCACGGCCAGATACGCCGTATCGACTGCGGCGGCATCATCCGGCGCGAACATGGCGATCTGGGCCGATGCATTCAGGAACTCTTCTTTGGCACGGGCATCGACCAGTTCGCCATTCATCATGAGCAGGCGTTGCGGGATCGTACCGTGGGCGCGGGCGAAATCGTCGTCATCCGAATCGCCGTAACGTTGCACAAAGTCGCGTTCATTGAAGTACCGTACCAGGCGAACCATCACGTGCGACCGCTGGTCACTGGTCTTCACCGAGGAGGCCTGGATCACATTACCGATCACTTGCTCGGGGCGTAACGGCGTGAGCGGGAACACGGCCCAGGCATGCTCGTGGGCATCGGTGATCTCGAAATCGGCCCGGCTTTCCAGGCGAAAGGCCTCGGTGCTGCTGATGAGGAGAATCAAGCGCTTCAGGTCGTGCCCATGCGCGGTGAAGTCGTTCGCCAGGATCTCCAGTGCGGGATGCAACGGTTCCGTAAGTGTCGGCGCTTCGATCCGCTCGCGGAGTGGTCGGCCGAACATCATGGCCCAGACGCGATTAACCGTGGCCCGGGCGAAGTTGACATTCCGCGAATCGGTGACCCAGGCCGCGAGTTGTTCCCGTCGGGTGCCCGTGCTGGGGACTAACTCCGGGAGGAATGGCACGGCCGGGGCAATCTCGTGCAACTCGCCACTGGTGCGATCCTCGTAGCGGTACTCCCCGTCTCCGTCCGTCACGTGTGTCACGATCTGTCGGGTCTGGCCAAAATACGCTGCGAGCCCCTGGAAATCCGTCTGGAGCCAGGTGGGCTCGGGCAGGCTGGGGTCGTGGTAGTAATCGTGACACTGGGCACAGTCGATGCGGAGCCCAAGAAATGCCCGCGAGAGCCGAATCACGAGCCGCTCCGGGTCGGGCGCGTTCTTCTCGTCATCAAAGGTTGCCGCAATGAAGTTCACCGCCGGATGATCGGTGTTCAAACCCCGATCGGCGATCAACTGCTGCACAATCTGTGCATAAGAGGTGTTCTTTAACAGTTCCTCGCTGAGCCAGGCGAGAAACCGGCGCTTACGGTACACAATGAGCGGCCCATCTTCGGTGCCCAGGTACGAGCGGGCAAACCGTTCGGCGAAGTAATCGCCGTAGCGTCGATCGTTCAGCAAATGGTTGGCCCAACCCTCCAGTCGGGTCTCGGTGGGTTGCGCCTCGAACTGCCGAATCTCTTCGAGCGATGGTACACTTCCGGTGAGCACGAGCGAAAGCCGGCGAGCCACGGCAAGATCGCTGGCACGCTCCGCATGCTGGATTCGCTGTTGCTTCCAATCGCCCTGAAAGGCACTATCGACTTCTTTCACCACGGTGCGAAATTGATCTTCCGCCGTAATGCCGGGATGGAAAGCGATCTCGCGGTTCTGCCGATTCCACGAGAAGAGACTCGCCCGCAGTCCCAGCGCGACAACGCCAATGAGTGCCAAGAATAAGAGATTGCGTGCCCACATCAGGAAATGCCCCAAGGGTGAATTGCCACATTCGTTCTATACCCCGCAACCCCATGCCGCGTTTCAACGAAACCCAACGATGTGAGCTAGGGTAAAGTCGGTAACGAACTCTACGTCACGTTGTGGTGATCATGACAACAACCACATTCGATCTCCTGGCTGCGGACGCCGAAGTCCTTCCACAGGTCGTTTCGCCCTTGCTGCAACCCCGCCCCGGACGCATTCGTGGGGTGCTGGGTTCACTCTTCTCGGGAATCGGCTGGCTCTTCGGGGCGACCACCCTGCTCCTGGGGCTGGCAATCCTGGCTTCGGTTCCGATTGGGCAGTTCCTGGTTCTGGGCTACCTGCTCGAAGCCAGTGGTCGTGTGGCCCGGAGCGGGCGACTGCGCGATGGTTTCATTGGTGTACGCACCGCTGCGTGGCTCGGGGGTGTTGCCGTTGGCACGCTCCTGTTCTGGAGCCCACTATATCTCATGTCGTACCTGGCCGAGCGGGCCCGCATCATCGATCCGCAAGGACCGATTGCGCGACAGTGGGAAATCGCCCTCGCGCTTGGCACCATCCTGTTCGTTCTACATGTGAGTGCGGCGTGCCTCCGCGGTGGTCGAATCCGCGATTTCTTGCGCCCATTGAACGTGCTCTGGCTGGTGCGTCGATTCTTCCGGGGCAAGACCTTCACCGAAGCGCGCGATCGCCTCTGGAACACCGTGGTTCCACTTCGGCTGCCCTACTACTTCTGGTTTGGTCTGCGCGGGTTCGTTGGCGCATTCCTCTGGCTCGCGTTGCCACTGGCGCTGTTGGGGCAGGCGCACCAGAACCCCGCGCTCGGAGTGCTCGGCGGGGTATTGCTGGGCATCGTTGTGCTGTACCTTCCCTTCCTGCAGGCGCGATTCGCACGGGATGATCGCTTGCGAGCTTACCGAGAAGTGCGGTCGGTCCGCACCGCATTCCGCCGTGCACCGATCGCATTCTTGCTGGCGTTCGTGGTTCAACTCGTCTTCGCCATGCCGTTGTATTTGCTCAAGATCGAGGCGATCCCCCGTGATCTGATCTTCCTCGAAGGTCTGGTATTCCTGGTCTTCATCTTCCCGGCGCGGCTCCTGGCAGGTTGGGCACTGGCGCGCTCCAAGCGCCGTATCGATTCGCGCCACTGGTTGTTCCGTTGGACCGCTCGGCTGGTGATGTTGCCCGTGGCAGCGGCGTATGTGCTCGTGGTGTTTAGCTCACAGCATCTGGGTTGGCACGGTATCCCGAGCCTGTACGAACAACACGCCTTTCTACTGCCGGTTCCTTTTGTCGTGTGGTCGCAATAGGCCGTGCGGCTCGGACAGGAATTGGCCCAACAAGCCGGGAACCAGGAACGCACTGAGGCCCACTCGATTTCACGAGTGGGCCTCAGTGTTTGACGATTGGATTCGGCCAGGAAGCGTGTGTGATCAACCGGGCGTGGCCACGGGTTGCGCTTCGGGTTCGGCGGGATTAT
>JBGTAO010000638.1:0-8741 GCA_041749835.1 Gemmata sp.
GATCACTTCCTTGTTGTCCACGATCTCAGCAACGTAACCGGGCAGCTTCTCGACTTTGCCCGCGTAGCTGCGCAACAGGAACGGCTCCCCGTGCGACATCCCCCACCATTCGCCTTGTGGGTAAGCCTGATACCACGTTGCCCCGATGTACGTTTCGCTCGCGCCGCCATTGTGGAAGAAGACGGCTTGTTTGCCAACCTCGGCCCACTTCATGATCTCTTCCCATTCGCCGGGGCGCAGCCCGTTGCGGCCGATGTTGTGCTTGATCTGCTCTTGCGGGTGCTTCCCTTTCACGTCCTGGAGCTTCTGGTAGATGATGAGGTTCTTCTCTCGGTCCACCTTGATCACCTGCATCAGGCAGACGTTGGTCGATTGCTTGATCACATCGCCAAGGGTGATGGGCACCTCGACGTAGCCCGTGGCCGAGCGTGGTCCGGCGAATAGCACGGCGAGCGCGGCCAGCCCAGCCGCGAGTTGCACCCGGTGTAGCAGTTTGCGATCCGTCATGGTGTGAACCCTCTGGGAAGATCCGTATCGAACCGCCGCCTTACTTCTTCATCTTGGCCAATCGCTCGGTTGCCGCCTTGGCCCATTCGCTGTCGGCCGGCGCGTCCTTGATCACCCGTTCCAGGAGTTTGATGGCATCGGCGGGCTTCTTGTCTTCGCCCAGCACGCGAGCGTGCTCGAGCATGGCCGTGTATTTCAGTTCCGGGATGTCGTAGGTGTAGTAGACCGTCTGGAACTCTTTGCCGGCGTCGGTCCATTTGCTCTGGCGTGCGCGGCACTCCCCGATTTGCAGGCGCGAGCGGCCCGCGCGTTCGTCCTGGGTGGCCTGGGTCACCTGTGCATAAGCCCCGACGGCGTCGTCGAAGCGGCCCTGGTTCTGCAAGGCGAGGCCGATGCCATAGCGGGCATCGACGGCCCAGGTGTTATTATTGCCATAGCGATCGATCAGCGTTTGAAGCGTTTGCCGCGCCGGTTCCCATTGCTTCTGCTCAAGCTGGGCATAACCCAGCCGCAGCACCGCGCGATCGCTGACGCCCGTAATGTTGTGGAAGGCCCCATTGTCGCGGAAGATCTGGAGCTTCTTGATGGCCTCTTCCGACTTGTCCTGTGCCAGCAAACACTCTGCGGAGCGGTAGAGCCCGTGCCCGCGGTGCGGCGACTTCTCATTGCTCGCGATCGACTCGAACTGCCCGAGTGCGGCGGCGTAATCCTTTTTGTCGAACAGCACGGCCCCGAGGCGCAACCGAATGCGTTCCAGCGTTTCCGGCGGCGTGGGTTGGTCCACCGGCTCCTGATCGATCGCGGCCTTGAGCTGAGTAATGGCGTCATCGAGCTTGCCCCGTTCGAAGAGCACCTCGGCCAGTTCGAGGCGAGCTTCGACCGCGATCGCCCGGTCAGGGAATTCGGCGATGAGTTTGGTGTAAGGTGCGGTCGGATCGCCGTCGCCCGTTCGATAGCACCAGGCCGCATCGTAGAGCATGCGAGCCCGCGCTTCGTTCTCTGGCAAGGTTTCCTTGAAGTGCTCGGCTCGTTGCTCGAACGACTTGGCGACCGCGAGTAGTTCGGTGCGTATCGCTTTGAGCCGGTTCTCGATCTCGCTTGCCTGCGCCGGCGTGAGGTTGGGCTTGGCTTTCTCCTTTTCGATCTCGGCGAGCTTCTTCTTCACATCGTCGGCCAGGCACTGCGTCGCTTTCAGCGCGGCCTCGGCAGCAATGGGCTTGTTGCCTCCCGCCTGGATGGCCTGATCGAAGGCACGGCGAGCCTCGTCCTTCTTGTTCGCCTCCAGGAGCGCGACTCCGTGGTGATAGCGCAACAGCGGCACCCACTCGGCTCGCGCCGGATCGCCGAGCAGTTGCCCCTCGAACTTTTGACGTGCCTGATTGAGCGTGTCGGCCGCCGCTTGCGCCTGGTTCTGCTCGCGCAAAAGTGTGGCCAGGGTGAGATGTGCCAGTGCGGCGACCGGCGATTTCTGCAACGGATCGTGCGTGAACTGCCGCAAGGTGTTCACAGCGTTCCCTTTGTCACCTTGGAGCGCGAGCACCTTGGCGCGTTCGAGAGTTGCGTTCCCGACGAGCGGCGATTGCTTGAACTCGTTCTGCAACTTCTCCAGGCTGCTCCGGGCCTTGTTGAAAGCGTCGTTGCGCTCGTTGCCCGGGGCCAGTTGAATGCCCAACCGCTTGTGGCAGAGTGCCAACTTCAGGAGCGCGTCCGGCGCTTCGGGGCCACGCGGGTTCGCCGCCAGGAAGCTCTCTAGCAAGTTCACTGCCGCGGCGAGTTTCTCGCGGAGCATGTTGTCTTGCAGGGCATCATCCGCGCGAGTGGGAGCCGTGCGAATGAGGCAATCGGCCAGGATGTAGTTCGCCGGTGCCAAATCGTTACTTCGTTCGGGCGCGGGGATCGCTTCCAGCGCCGTGGCAGCTTTCTCCCAGTCTTCGAGCGCGGTGTAGCACTGAGCCAGGCCGTAGCGTGCCCGGTTCACCCGCTCGAACTCGGGGAATCGCGCGATCACATCGTCGTACTTCTTCGCCGCCGCTGCATACGCTTTCTGGGCCTCGGTGGTGTTGTTCTGCTTGGTGAGTTGGGTTCCCTTCGTGAAGGCATTCTCGGCACTGCAGACGAGCACCAGCGGTGTCAGCGGGCTGTTGGGGTACTGCTTCAGGAATGCGCCGGCGCGGGCCTCGGAGGTGTTCACGTCGCCCGCGAGTTGGTAGGCCGTCACGATGCGCTGCAAGATCTCTTCGCCCTTGGTGGGCAGCAACTTCTCGTTGAGGAGTTGCTCGTAGACCTGAGCCGCCTGTTGGGGCTGCTTCGCGGTCAACAGCACATCGGCCAGTTCGAGCAGCATTTCCGGACGGCGTGCTTTGGCGTCGGCATCACCTTGCCCGGCGAGCTGACCGGCCCGGTTACTGGCGTCCTTGAGCGAGTTGATGGCGCGGTTGAACGTCTCGTTGCGCAGGTTGCTGTTACCCGGATCAACCGCCAGTGCCTGACCCAGTTGCGCCTTTCCGATCCAGTAGAACGCCTGGTCGCCAAGACGGCTGTGGCCGGTGAGTGGCTTGAGCGTGTTCACCGCGTCGTCGTACTGTTTCGCTTGCACCTGGCAGAACCCGGTGCGGAGCGTGGCATCGTCCTTGAATGGTGAGTTGGGGAATTCGCGGGAGAAATTCTGGAAGAGCGGCAACGCTTCGCCGAACTTCCCGGCTTCGTAAGTGAGGCACGCTCCGTAGAACGCAGCACCGGCCACGTAATCGGGTGCCGGGCCTTTGGCTAGCGCTTCCAGCCGGGCCTTCTCCCACGGATCGTTCTTGAATTTGTCGGGCTGCGTCAGAGCGGTGGCCGCGGCTTTCTTCTGCTCGTCGTACGTGGTGAGGACGGCTGTGAAGGCTGTCGCGGCCTCGGCCTTCTCGTCGCTCTTCTCGTGAACGCGACCGAGCAAATAGCGGGCATGCAGGCCGAAGGGTTGATCGAACGGAGCCAGTAACCCCAGCGATCGCCCGGCCGCCGGAATGTCGTCCTGTAGGAAAGCCGCGAAGCCGTGATAGTACAGCCCCAGCGGTCGAAGCGGGCTCTTGGCCAACGCGGCCTCCTTGACGAAGGGCTCCACGGTAGCACTCGCGTCCTTGGGCTTTCCGAGTCGCAGTTGCATTTCGGCGAGGTCGCAGCGCGTGCGTGCGGCCCATTCGGCGTCGGCGGGCTTCTTCTGCTCGAAGGTTTCGCGTGCCTGCGTGAAGAACTTGGTGGCCTCGGTGAAGTGGCCGTTGGCGGTTTGCTGCCGTTGCGGCAACTCGTTTGGCCGCGCCACCGCTTCCTGAAGTTCCTTCAGCCCCAGCCCCCGGCGACAAATCCCGGCATAGTACAACGCGCGTGCCCGATCGACGTACTTGCCATTGTTGGCGGCCGGCGTGAGCGCTTCGAGTGCCTTCTGGTAATCGCGTTCGGGCAAATCGAGCAGCGCCAAACCCAGGCCGAGCCGGGCCGCATGGGCATCCTTGTGGGCACCATACTTGGAAAGGAACTCGCGGTAGCGCTCGGCGGCGAACTTGGGGTTGGCATCGCGATCGGCCTTGCGGGCCGTGCTGAGCAGTGCCTCCGCTTGCTGATCCGCCGTGGGTTGCGCGAGAACCGGAGACGACGTGCCGGCGAGTAATGCGAACGCTGCAATACCGCAGAAGCGAGTGAATGTCATAGGTGGAGAGACTCCCAAGGAAGGGAACGGTATCCGTTCGCAGACGCGGGCTTGACAAAAGCCCCGGGTTGTCGCGTGATCGCGGCGGCGTGAAGTCGTTCGGGTTCGGTTGGGTCCGCGCTTCCACACGTGACGCTTTTTGCGTTGTGCGGGGTCTCGCGTGGTCCAACCCGAGGCAGCGAAGGGTGGGCACCAAACCAGCGAAGCCTATTGTTGTCGGTTCGGCGGCGTCGCGTCAATCATTTGACGCCGAATTTGCGCACGAGTTCCCGCACTGCTGGCACTGTTACATTTCGCGTTCCAGCAAATGGCCAACCAGCTCGCCTGTTCTTGGACTGCCGGTGTGCTAAACTCAACCACTCCTCCTCCCTGTTGTCGTCGATGATCTGGAGAATCTCGCCATGGTGTGGCAGCGTTTGTCCCGTTGGTTCCTGGCACCAAATCGATCCCCACGTCTGGCGAGCAACGGGTTTCGTCCACGGATCGAAGGGCTCGAAGAGCGACTCGCGCCCGCAGTGTTCACCGTGACGACCGCCAACAACGCCGGGGCCGGGTCGCTGCGTGCGGCCATTATCTCCGCCAACAGTTCAGCGGGAGCCGACACAATCACGTTCGCGATCGGTAGCGGAGTGCAGAAAATCAATCTTCTGTCGGCGTTACCGCAAATCACTGAGACGGTGACGATCGACGCAACCACTCAACCCGGTTACGCCGCGAAGCCGGTGGTCGTGCTCAAAGGCAACAGAGCCGGTGCGGGTGCGAACGGCCTGAGTATCGCGGGTGTGAACGCGAACGGTTGCGTAGTGATGGGGTTCGCAATTCGGAGCTTCCAGGGAAGCGGCATCGTCATTGAATCGGACAACAACACCGTCGCGGGGTGTTTCATCGGCACCAATCCCAGCGGAACCGCACCAGCGGGGAACCTCCAACACGGTATCGTCCTCAAGGGCGATGCCGCCAACAACACCATCGGCGGGAACAGTTCCACCACGGGGAACTTGATCTCCGGGAACGGGCTCAACGGGATCTTGCTGCAAGGCAACGGCGTGACCGGGAACACGCTGCTGGGCAACTACGTTGGCACCAACGCCGCCGGGACATTCACGATCCCGAATGGACTCGACGGCATTCGCATTTCGCAAGGTGCCGACACCACAACGATTGGCGTGACGGGTGCCGGGAACTTCATCGCGGGCAACGGCCGGCATGGCGTGAACATTGCGGGCACGGGTTGCTCCAACAACATCGTTGCGGGCAACTCGATCGCCTTCAACAACGCGGCAGGAGTACGCATCGCCGGAGGGGCCACCAATAACACCCTGGGTGGTGCTTCGCCCACACCGGGCAACGTGATGGCCATCAACGGCACCTTTGGCGTGCTGATCACGGGCGCAGGGACCACAGGCAACAAGGTTCAAGGCAACTTCATTGGCACCAACTCGAACGGGACCGCTGCCGCTGCCAACATGCTCGATGGTGTTGTGATCGAGAAGGGTGCTTCGGGCAATTTCATCGGCGGTGCGGGCACGGGCAACCTGATCTCGGGGAACAACCGGTTTGGTATCAGCATCAAGAATGATGGCACCACCGGGAACCTGGTGTCCGGGAACACGATCGGGCTCGATTCGACTGGTGGCGGCACGATGAGCAATGGTGCCGGGGGCATTCGCGTGGTGGGCGGAGCCGATGGGAATACGATCGGCGGGACGGCAGCCGGGGCCAGCAACGTGATCTCCGGGAACAAGGGCGTGGGGGTGCTTGTCTCGGCTACGGACAGCACCAAGATCATCGGAAACTACATCGGCAGTGGCCCCGGTGGTGTCGGCACGTTCGGGAACAAGTCGCACGGTGTCTTCATCACCAAGGGATCGGCCAACACCTCGGTGGGCGATCTAACCGGTGCGGCGGGCAACCTGATCGCGAACAATCAAGGAGCGGGTGTTCTGATCGGCACCGACCCCGCGACGAAGTTCATCACACCCGCCGGAACGGGGAACGCGGTGCTCGGGACTGTTTTCTTCGCCAATGTGCTGCAGGGAATTGATCTGGGACCGAAGGATGGCGTGACGGCAAACGACCCCGGCGATGGCGATGGCGGACCCAACAACCGCCAGAACAAACCCGGCGTGACCTCGGCTGTGGTGCAAACCGGCTCAACAGAGTTATTGGTAAATGTTTCCCTGGCGAGCGTGGCGGGCACGACCTTCCGTATCGAGATCTTCGCCAGCGTGACAGCCGATGCTTCGGGGTTTGGTGAAGGGCAAAAGTATCTGGGCTTCGTCGATATCACAACCGATGCCGCGGGCCTGGCCACCGGCACCATCACGGTTCCCTACCAAACGAGCTTCGGAACCAAGGTCACCGCAACCGCCACGAACCTGACAACGTTGGATACCTCGGAGTTCTCCGAGGCGAAAACCACCACATGAGTGCGGAGCCTCAAAGTTGGTTCACGAGCCAAAGAGCCGGGTGAACCAACTACGCTGCGTGACCTGCGGGCTCGGTACCCGCACCGGTAACCCTTGCAGCACGGCCACGCCCCACAGGCTCGCGATCCGTTCCGCCGACTGTTGACCCACCCACTGCTTCAACCGCTGGAAGCCCTCGGCGAGCAGCGGTCGGCGGCGTTCGATACCGTGGCCGTCTGAACCCAGCAGATGCACGAAGCCGCCCGTGACCCACTGCTTCAGCGACTTCTCCATCTCGGCATCCCACGGTTCCGCCAGTGCCTTCGCGGTGACCTGGATGAGGCAACCCGCTTCGATCCAGCGCGCCGTCAGCCCCGGATCATTGAGCAGTTGCGAGTAACGCTCGGCATGGGCGATGATGAGGCGGATGCCCAGTGGGCGAAATGCGGCGGCGATGGGCAAGACATCCACGAACAACCCATGCGGCATCTCGACCAGTAACCACTGCTTTCGATCACCGACGGAAAGCAACTCGCCCTTCTGCCAGTCGTCCACGATGGTGGGCCGGAGCATCACCTCGCCCGTGGGGTAAATCGAGAGTGGCAAGCGGCGCACTTTCAACTCGGCTACCAGTTCATTTGCGGCGAAGCGAAGCCGGTCGGCGTGATTCTCCGGGTAGCTCTCGTTCTGGTGCGCCAGGGCGGTGGCGTGGCGTGCTCCTTCTTCGATCAGCATGCGGCACATGGCAATCGCAACTTCTTGATTCGGAGGCCCATCGTCGAGCCCGCCAAGTAAGTGAACGTGTGTATCCGCAAGCGGTATCATGCGTGCTGATCGGGGTTTTGCAGGAGGTGGCCAGCCCTATGGCGGCTCAGAATGCCGCCTCGCTATTGTCCGGCTTCAGTGCGATGAGTGAAGGTGTCGTACGAAAAGATTCTGGTTCTGGGTGATCGCTCACACAAGCCGAAGTGCAGTACGTTTGCGCGGCTGGCAGTCGAGCGTGTCGGGCTGCCAGCCGAAGGTTCGCTGCTTGTCTGGGCTCACTTCTGATTGGGCATCTCGTCCGGTGTGGGTTCTTCGGGTGCGTGGTAATCGTCCGAGTACTGGTAGCTGTAGCTGTAGCTGTAACCGTAACCGTAACCCATGTCGCGTTCGGTCGAGGCATTCACGACCACGCCAATGAGTTGGCCACCCACCGCAACCAGATCTTCCTTGGCACGCTCGGCTGCCGGGCGAGCTTCCTTGGACATCCGGAAGACGAGGATCAGCGCGTCCGCACGTGGGGCGACCGCAGCCGGATCGGAGACGGCCAGTACCGGCGGCGTATCGAGAATCACGATATCGTAGATGCCACGCAGTTCGGTCAGGATGTCCTGAAACCGTGGGCTGGTGAGCAATTCGGCGGGGTTCGCCGGTCGCGGCCCACACGGGAGAATCGAAAGGTTCTCGATTTCACAAGGGTGAACCGCAGCACCCAGATCCGCTTGATCGGCCACAACCGAGGCGAGGCCCAACTCGGGATCACGCACGTCAAACAGTTTGTGAACCCGCGGCTTGCGGAAGTCGCAATCGACCAGGATCACGCGCTTCCCGGACTTCGCCAGTGCAATCGCCAGGTTGGCCGAGACCGTGCTCTTGCCGTCTCCGGGGTTGGGGCTGGTGACCTGGATCACCTGATGGCTGCGGTCGCGGGTATTGAACAACACCTGCGTTCGAATGCCGCGAATGGCCTCGGCCTCGATTGACCGCGGTCGCAGGTAGACCACCAAACTCGGATCGAGCCTGGCGGTCGGTGTGATTTCCGGAGCCTCGTTCAGGTTCATGGGCGGAACGTGGCCGAGTACCGGCAAGCCCAGGCGACGACGAATATCGTTGGGCGAGCGGAAGCTGCGATCAGCGATCTCCGCCCGCAGCGCCAGCCCACCACCAAGGAGCAGCCCCAGGAAGGTGCCCAGCAACAGCGATTGCATTAAGACCGGAGCAATCTGCAAACCGGCTTCCGGACGAGTGACCGCTTCAACCTTGTAGCCGCCCGCGGAGCGGGTGCTACTGATCTGGCGGTACTCCAGTTGCTTATCGCGAAGTTGCGTGCTGTCCCGCATGATCGCGGCCTGGCGGTCGTCGATATTGCGCTGCAAGTC
>JBGTAO010000639.1:0-2604 GCA_041749835.1 Gemmata sp.
GAGCCGCGTCAGTACCGCTTCGAGCGTCGGTAGCCCCACGGGCCGCGCTGCCCTGCGCAGTTCGTTCTCGATGTGTTCACACACATCGGCCGCGATCTCATCGGGGTTCACATCGGCTGAACCCGCGAGCGCGGCCCGAACCCCTGTCAGGTAAGCACCCAGGCGAGCTTCGGCATCGGGTGTGAATTCGATTCCGCCTCGTACGTCGGTCATGGTCGTGGCTCCGTCGCGATGCGATCGATCCCGTCCCGCACCTCGCTCCATGCGGTGATCATCCGGGCAAGCAGCACCCGCCCCCGTGGCGTGAGCTGGTAATACTTCCGTGCGGGCCCTTCCGGCGATTCGACCAGTGTCGTCTCGACCAGTCCATCCTTCTTGAAGCGGCTGAGCATGGGGTAGATTGTCCCTTCCCCCGTCACCAGCCCACTGATAACCGAAAGCCGTTTAGCGATATCGTACCCGTACATCCGCTGACCCTTCAGCGTAACAAGCACGCAGAGCTCCAGGAGCCCCTTGCGCATTTGTGTGGTCCAGTTCCCGAGAAAGTCGCTTTCCATGCTGTCACTATATTGCAAAGCAAGGTAGCTGCCAATGGCCGGAATCGGTTTGTGCCAAGTTGTGCTTCTCCGACTGCACCCCTTGCCCCGGACGCGGTGCCTACGGACACTAACGGTGCTTCCTTATCTTCCCGCGTGAGGATTCCGCGCAATGAAGTTCTCCCTCTCCCTGGCTCTGCTTCTGGGCCTGACTGCGGTCGGCCTGGCAAAAGAATTACCCAAGCCCCTGATCACCGGGATGACTAATCCCGAGTCAGTGTGTGTCGCTCCTGGTGGCAAAATCTTCGTCACCATCATTGGTGAATCCGGCAAAGACGGCGATGGTTCGGTGGCGCTCATCAAGGACGGCCAAGCTGTTCCCTATGTCACGGGGCTCGACGACCCCAAGGGGATCGCGGTCTTCCAGAACTGGCTGTATCTGACTGACAAGACTCGCGTGCTTCGCATCAATATGAACGCCAAGGAACCGAAGGCCGAAGTGTTCGCCGCGGCCGAGAAGTTCCCGACCAAACCGATGTTCCTCAACGATATCGCCATCGATCCCGAGAACGGCATGATCTCGGTGAGCGACTCCGGCGACCTCAAGGGAACCGGCGGGGCGGTCTATCGCATCAACCCCAAGGGTGGCGCGGTGTCGCTGCTGGTGGACGCCAAGAAGCTACCCGGTTTGCACACGCCCAACGGTATGCTCAACGATGGTACTTCGTTCTTGCTGGTCGCGGATTTCGGTGCGGGCAACCTTTACCGTGTGAAACTCGCCGATGGCACCTCGGAGAAGATCGCCGAAGGAATGGACGGGGCCGATGGCCTGACGTGGGACTACTTCGGTCGGCTCTTCATTTCGAGCTGGAAGACGGGCAAGCTATTCGTGATCCCGCGACCGGGCGAGAAGCCAGTGGTCGTTGCTGAGGGCTTCCGGTCCGCCGCCGATACGTGTCTTGATCCAACGGGTAAGTTCATCCTGGTTCCCGATATGAAGGGTGGCACGCTCACCGCGGTGCCAGCTCAGGTGCCCGGTGCCCCGGTGGACGAGACGCCGCTGTCGCTCAAGGCCGAGATTGCCTTCCCGAACCTGAAGTGGACCGGCTGGACTCCCGAAACGAGCAGTGGGCAGGCCAATCACTTGCGGCCAATTGTTCTGACGCATGCCGGCGATGGCTCGAATCGCATTTTCGTGGCCACGCAGCAAGGTGTCTTGCACAGCTTCCCGAATGATCCGAAGGCGACCGAGACCAAGGTCGTGCTCGATATCCAGGATCGAGTGCAGTACGACGACAAGACCAACGAGGAAGGCTTGCTCGGCCTCGCGTTCCACCCGGATTACAAGAAGAACGGCGAAGTCTTCGTCTTCTATACGCCCAAGAACGAGAAGATGACGAACGTTGTGTCGCGGTTCCGGCCCTCCAAGACAGACCCGACGAAGCTCGATCCGAACTCGGAAGAGCTGATCCTGAAGTACACGAAGCGCCCGTTCTGGAACCACGATGGCGGCACCATTGCCTTCGGACCGGACGGTTACCTGTACATCGTGCACGGTGACGGCGGTGCCGCGAACGATCCGTTCGGGAATGGCCAGAACCTCGGCACCTGGTTCGGCAAGATTCTCCGCGTCGACATCAACAAGAAGGATACTGGCAAGAACTACGCCGTGCCGCAAGACAACCCCTTCGTGGGTGTCCCGGGGGCGCTGCCAGAAATCTGGGCGTACGGGCTGCGGAATCCCTGGCGCATCGCCTTCGATCGCAAGACCGGCGAGTTGTGGGCTGGGGAAGTGGGCCAGAACCTCTTCGAGGAGATCAACATCATCACCAAGGGTGGCAACTACGGCTGGAGCCGCCGTGAGAGCCTGCACCCGTTTGGTGCGAAGGGGAGTGGGCCTTCCAAAGAACTGATCGACCCGATCTGGGAATACCACCACGATATCGGCAAGTCGATCACGGGCGGTGCAGTCTACCGCGGCAAGGCGCTGCCGGAACTGGAAGGGCACTACTTGTACGCCGATTATGTATCGTCCAAGATTTGGGCGCTCAAGTACGACGAGCAAGCC
>JBGTAO010000640.1:0-3515 GCA_041749835.1 Gemmata sp.
CGCGTGTCCGGTGCAGTTGGGGAAGTTAGAATTTTGTGCGGATTCCGCAGGAAGCGCTGCGTCATAAGCCCCATCCGTTGATGGATGAGGTGTGTACCACCACCCACACCCCATATCAGAGCTCGGTGGTCGCTCTCCGACCATCAGTGTGGCGCTGGTGCCGTCCGTGATATCGGATAAGCGTATGCCGGGACGGAACCCCGAGCACCCCGTTGTTCTGTCCACTGAACCCGCCCTTGACTCCGAGGTAAGAAGTAAACGCACCAATTTGGCCAGCTGGTCCTGGTAAGGGCCCCATCGATGGCGAGCTTAGACGAGAATCCGCGGGACATGTGAACAATCGGACCACTGTTGCCAAACCGGTGTGTGGTGGGTTATGCCAGGGAATGGGATCTTGTTGATGGGCCAAGCGCATCTGTGCTGCGAGAGCATCCTGTTCGATGTACGGTAAAAGCTTTGCAAGCCAGTGAACACTTGGCTCCGCGTCAGGCCCAAACGAGTTCGAAGTCGTTGCCGCCCCGGCGGGCAACCGCCCGGTGACGTTGTGATATTGATGGAGCGCGAGCCCGATCTGCCGCATCCGATCGGCGCAATTCGTCTTCGCTGCTGCGGAACGCACACTCTGGACACCCTGTAAAGTCAGACCGACAAGCAGACCCATGAGCCCAATAACAATGAGCACTTCGATCGCGGTGAAACCGTGCCACCGATCTCGGCAATCGGGTCGTTGAGTTGCTGGCATGCCGTGAGTCTCCATGCAGTCGATTGACGCCGCTATTGTGGAGGGCCAACGGGGTCTCACGACACCTGTTGTCTAATTCGGGTGCGGATGGCAAACGTCAAACCAATAGCGATCATCATGAGCGAGCAGTAAATGATAATCCGCGAGGTCGACCATGCACTGCTCTCAGTTGTCGTTAGCGGTGTGGCGTGTTGCACAGACTCTTGAGTGGAGGGCGAGTAAGGCGCTACTGGCCCAACCGGGGCCTCGTTGGGCCCAGACCGATACACCGTGCCGTTGATCCGGTTCGTGACAGAGGTGCCGTTGGGGAACTTCAAATCAAATGCAGATTCGCGAATTGCGTGATTGAGCTTGATGTCGGTGATGTTAGTGGTTTGGACGACGACCAACTTGCCTTGCCTGTAATGCTGCGACACGATTAAGTCGGGAAAATAGAGAGTTGGTATCACCTCCTTGAAAGATGAAATCGCGTACTCACTACGAAGCTTGACGGTTTGGCTCAATACTTTGCTTGTCGTAGTTGTTTCAATTCGGTCAATGAGGTAGTTCACTTCCGGCGCGAGTCGCACTTTAAACTCAACGCCCTCAGGCGACACAAACTCAACTCTGACTCTTCTCTTCCCCTCTTCAGTAACTACCTTCGCTGAGATGGCCTTGGTAGTGGAGAGTGCCAGCATTTCGGTAAGGGTCAGTCGCTCGCGATGCTGTGGAAGAGTGAAGAGGGCTAACGACCAGGCATCCAGATCAGTGATTCTCTCGTTCTCGCTGGCAATAACACCCGAGGTACCCGCCAAGCCCTTTTGTGTACCCCCTCGATTCACGACATCATTGGTGATCTCTCCCTTTTCACCAATCTCTGTAATCCTCGTGGCAGTTAATGATCGCAGGTAATTTGCCCGCCAGACCGACTGGCCGAAACCGGGTGAATCGGTGCGGAATTGCACTTTGGCGGCCACCGTCTGAATAGCTGACGGAGAAGCCTGATTGTTCGGAGATGTCTCAGCGATGACCTCGGAGGTCGTTTGAGCGGCAGTTGTGTCGGGGAACGCAAGCAAGCTCAAACACAGTAAAAAACCGCTCCTCAGCCGGAATTGGTGTTCCATGAGTTGCACATACCCCATGCAGGAACTGCGATCAACAACCATCTATGTCACAATTGATTACACTATCACTAAAGTCCTGTCGAATATTTTAATCGGAAATGCGACTTTGGTTTCGTGAGATATTCATGAGAGGGATTTGGAACTCGAAGTAGCAGAGTAGATCGGGACTTGGGTCGAGCATCTATTCATCGTGCTCGCAGCGGCTCAATCTTCGACTGAAGACCGCTACACCCCTCCCCCGTGCGCACTAGAACAGCACCTCGTTGCGTCGTGATCGCAAGCGGCTCCCTCCCCGGTTCGCCAACCTCAGGCCATTGCACATGAGCGTTCCGCATCTGTTGCCACATACCCGCACTCCTTCGGTGCTGTTCCCGACAGCGGCTGCTGCAGCCAAGCACGTGGCGCGGGAGATCGACAAGCTCATCCGGGCACGCAATGCCGCGGGCAAACCCACAATTCTTGGCCTGGCAACCGGCAGCACGCCGGTCACGCTGTACCGGGAATTGATTCGATTGCACCAGGAAGAGCAACTCGACTTTTCTCGCGTGATCACCTTCAACCTGGACGAGTATTACCCCATTCCCCGGGAGAGCCCGCACTCGTACTTCCGGTGGATGCACGAGACATTGTTCAACCACATCAACGTGGAGTGGCGGAATATCCACATTCCCGATGGCACGTTAATGCCGGACGAAGTCGATACGTTCTGCGCCGAGTACGAGAAGAAGATCAAGGCTGCCGGGGGCATCGATATTCAGATCCTGGGCATCGGCCGGACAGGGCACATTGGCTTCAACGAACCGGGGAGCCCGCACAACTCGCGTACCCGCCTGGTCACACTCGATAGCATTACTCGCCGTGATGCGGCCAGCGGCTTCTTCGGCGAGGAGAACGTTCCGCACCAGGCCATCACAATGGGTGTGGCGAGCATCCTGGACGCACGAAAAGTGTTCCTCATGGCCTTTGGCGAACACAAGGCGAGCGTCGTGTACAAATCACTGGAGCACCCACCGACCGAAGCCATCTCGGCCAGCTACCTTCAGGAACACCCCGACGCAACCATGGTGCTCGACCCGGCCGCCGCAGCCGAGCTCACCGCGATCAAGCGCCCCTGGGAAGTTGGGACTTGCGAGTGGACGCCGCAACTCGTCCGCAAGGCGGTCGTTCACCTGGCACTGACCGTGAAGAAAGGACTGCAAAAGCTGAACGACGACGACTTCCGAGATCACCATTTGTACGAGTTGCTGCGCGAGAAGGGGCAGGCTGAGAAGATCGGCGAGGAAGTCTTCTACGACCGCCTGGCCACGATCACGCCGCACCCGGCCGGGCGAATCGAACCGGGATTCTCCTCCTCGGGTGGCACCAAGAATGCGCAGCTTGCGATTGCGACTTCGTCGCTATCCGAGACGGGTGCCCCGAAAACGATACTGGTCTTCAGCCCGCACCCGGACGACGACGTGATCTCGATGGGGGGCACCATCATTCGGCTCGTGGAACAAGGGCACCGCGTTCACATTGCGTATATGACCAGCGGCAACATCGCCGTGTTCGATCACGATGCTCGCCGGTTTGTCGACTTTGTCGATGAGTTCCTCGCCAACTTCGGAACGCCGGCCGAGCAATCGACCACGGGTTCGATCAAGGAGCGGGTGTATCAGTTCCTTGACGAC
>JBGTAO010000641.1:0-11561 GCA_041749835.1 Gemmata sp.
CCTGCCCGTGTCTGGCAGCACGAGATCGACCACCTCGATGGCGTGCTCTTCATCGACAAGATGGGCTCGATCGGCCTACACCGCAGCCAGAAGGATCTGGAACAATTCATTGCCGACTTCGAGAAGGCCAAGAAGAAGGGCGATCTTCCTCCGCAGTTGGAACCCAAGTTCTGAGGCAGCGCGCCCAACTGTGGTCGTTTCCCGATTGTCGTGCGACCGCGGGGCACAATCCCTCATTCGAGTTCCTGTGCGGAATCAGTGGATAATGAACTTATGCGAATAGTGATGATGGGGACGGGCACGTTCGCCGAGCCGACGTTCGCGGATTTGCTCGCGGCGTTTCCCGGGACGATCGTGGGGTTGGTGACACAACCGGAACGCGAGAGCGGCAATCGCCGGGGCAGCACGCGCCAGACCGGCCAGGGGATGGCAAATATCGCATCGGCGGCCGGTGTCGCCGTCGCGCAACCGGAGAGCATCAATACCCCGGACGGGCTCGAACAGCTTCGTTCCCTGCAGCCCGATCTGCTCGTAGTGGCCGCGTACGGTCAAATCCTCTCAAAGGGTGTGCTTTCCACCCCGACACGGGGCACCATCAACGTTCATGCCTCGCTCTTGCCCAAATACCGCGGTGCCGCACCCGTGGCGTATGCCATTCTCAGCGGTGACGCCCAAACGGGTGTCACGATCATCAAAGTGACGCCGGGGCTCGATTCGGGCGAGATGGTTCTTCAAGAAACGCTGGACATCGGGGACGACGACACCACGGGGACACTGGAGGCGAAACTCGCCCAACTCGGAGCCCGCCTCGCGGTTGAAGCGGTGCAGAAGTACCGTGCGGGCGGTCCGGTCGATGGTGCGAGGCAAGACGCCGCGTTGGTGACGAAAGCCCCGAAGATCAAGAAAGAGTTCGGATCGATCGACTGGGCGAAACCTGCGACGTACATTGAACGCTTCGTTCGTGCCATGCAACCGTGGCCCACCGCGTATACCTTCTTTCACCGCCCCGGCAAGGAACCCATGCGTCTGGCCATTACAAAAGCCAACCGATCGCGCGCGGCACAGTGTCACACTCGGCCCACAGGCACGGTATTTGTGCTCGATACCGAACGGGATCAGGTTCATGTGCAAGCGGGTGACGGCGAGAGCCTCGCTATTACCGAGCTTCAACCGGCCGGCAAAAAGCGTATGACGGCTCAAGAATTCCTCCGCGGCTACCCCATGACCGAGGGTGTGCGATTCGGTCCGGAAGTGCTTGCATGATAACCGCTCGCCAGATCGTGACCGATGTCTTGCACCGCTCGCGCACCCGTGAAGCGTTCGTGGGCGAACTGATCGAGGAATGCGTGACAGGTGTCGCCGTTTCCCCGCAAGACCGCCGCTTCATTACCCAGTTGGTGTACGGGGTGATCCGTCGGCGTGGCACGCTCGATGCCCTGATCAAGCCGTTTATCCGCATTCCGTTCCACGCCGTGCAACCGCGTGTCTGGGATGTGCTACACATTGGCGCGTTCCAGCTCACGTATCTAACACACGTTCCCAAACATGCCGCGGTGAACGAAACGGTCGAACTGGCGGCTCACGTGGGTGCGGCTCGCGCCAAGGGGTTCATCAACAGTGTGATGCGCCGCGTGGCCGAGTTGGTGACCGACGAATTCACCGATACCGCCGGGCCGGACACGGTGCCCATGGATCTGCCAAGTGCCGGGGCACCGGTAAGCGACGTTGCTTCGGCGAATCCGGGGCGGCAGCAACCGGGTGCATCTCGAGACCGGCTAACGCACGCTCGCTACCGTAAGCTCACCCAACCCGTGCTTCCTGATCCGGTTGCGCAGCCAGATGAATATTTCGCGGCGGCGTTTTCGTTCCCGAAGTGGCTCGTGGATCGCTGGCTGGAACGCTATGGCCGTGAAGAATGCCTGCGCCTCGGGTTCTGGTTCAACGCTCCGCCACCGCTCTGGATTCGCACGAACAAGCTCCACAACGATCGTGAAACGTATCGCCTACGCCTGGCCGCTGGGCTCATCGAAGCCGCGACGGGCGAGCACCCGCAATCACTTCGCCTGTTCGAGAACCATTCCATCCGCGACCTTCCCGGCTACACCGATGGCGACTTCTCCGTTCAGGATCACTCGTCCATGCTGGTGGCTTCCGCACTCAATGTGCAACCGGGTATGCGTATTCTCGACCTGTGTGCCGCGCCGGGTGGCAAAACCACGCACCTGGCGGAACTGATGGACAATCGCGGCGTGGTCACGGCGTGCGACATCGATGGCCATCGGCTCGACTCCGTGACGAACCTGGCCCAGCGGCTCCGGATCAAGGGCATCAAAACGATCCTGCTGCCCGAAGGTGGTGAGCTACCCCCGGGGCCATTCGACGCGGCACTGGTTGATGTGCCCTGTAGCAACACAGGTGTGATGGGCCGCCGACCCGAGGTGCGCTGGCGACTCCAGCCCACGGAGTTCCAGTACCTCGTGCGGCTGCAAACGCGATTGTTGATTGAAGCAGCCGAGCGGGTGAAATCGGGCGGCACCATCGTCTATTCCACCTGCAGCATCGAGCCCGATGAAAACGAAGGTGTCGTCAAAGCTGTCTGCAGCGGAATGCGAAGCGTCAAGTTCGAAGCCGAACATCATGCGATCCCGGGCCAACCCTCCGATGGTGGCTACTGGGCACGTCTTCGGAAGCAGTGAGCCGTCCGGACTCTGACTCTTGCGAGACCTGGTCATGCCCATACAGGCCGTCCTGTTCGATTTCGATGGCACGCTGGTCGATAGCTTCGCGGCCATCACGGCCAGCACCAACCACGTTCGCCACTCTTATGAGTTGCCGGCGCTCCCGGAAGCCACGGTCCGGCAGTATGTCGGGCTAGGATTGGCCAACTTGATGGAGACACTGGTTCCGAACGCCCCGAGCGCGGATGCCATCGCACGGTATCGCGAGCACCATCAGACCGTGATGTTGACGCAAACACGCTTGCTCCCGGGTGTGGCGGAAGTAGTTCCCAAACTGGCGCGGCGTGGCATCCGCATGGGCGTCTGTAGCAACAAACGGGTGGAATTCACCCGTCAACTCGTGGAGGGGTTGGGCCTCACGCACTACTTCCCCACGATCCTCGGTCCAGAAGATGTGCAGAACCGCCCCAAGCCCGAACCCGACATGCTCTGGGAAGGTTTGAAACGCCTGGGTGCAACAACTCAGCAGGCGGTGTATGTTGGTGATATGGCGGTGGATGTCCATGCGGCCCGGGCCGCGGGAATCCCGGTCTGGCTGGTGCTCGGCGGAGCGAGTGGGCACGAGTCCGCCACGGCTGCCGCCCCCGATCGTGTGTTATCGCAGTTCCAGGAATTGCTCGAATTGATCCCCGCGGAGAGTTTACTGTGATCGTCTCGGTTCTATTTCTCACACTGGGGCTGATCGATGCGCACTGGGCGCTCTTGCTGGCGTGTCCCAAGGTCGAAACGCCCGGCAACACTGTTGGCACGGGCGTGGTGATCGGGGTGAAAGATGGCTTCGCATATGTGCTGACAGCGTCGCACGTTGTTCCGTTCGCTCATGCCTCGGTTCAATTTGCATCCCCCGAAACCTATCCGCAAGCCGCGTGGGTCTCAGCGAAAGCGGAGATTCTGGCACGTTGGCCCGATCCGGATTTGGCTGTGCTAAGATTCCCCGTTGGTAAGCGTGAAGTCCCGATTCTTCGGCTGGCACCCTCTTGGCAACGCCCCAAGACCTTCCCGGTAAATGTCGTGACGGTGGGCCTGGGTCAGGTGGGGGCACGACGGCGGGAAGCGTCGACGGAGCGCACGGATGTTCTTGAAGCAAAAGAGTTTGTGTATCGTGAAGGAAAAGAGCCCGCGTTCTTCTGGCGTACGCAATTACCCTCGGAACGGGGGCGATCGGGCGGGCCGTTGCTCGACCAACAAGGTCGTGTGATCGGAATTGCCGTGGCCGTGCGGGGCGGCTGTGGCTATTATTCACACCATGACGAGATCGTAGCCGCGCTGAAGCGGAGCGACCTCGGCTGGCTTGTTCCTTCTCCATGAGGAGAAGGTGAATCCTCCAGCAAAATGTTGATATTGTCTGTACTACTGGGAAACTAATTGTTATTCTAGGTAAGAATGGCTAACTATGGACGGTGCTTCTGATCCGCCCACATTGAGGTCTCATATGCGAAAAGCCGCCCTGTTACTGCCGGTTGTTGCGATTCTGCTCGCCGGCTCCGTCCTCTTGGCCGGCGTTGGCAGCTCACTTGCCACCACCGTGCCGGACACCCAACAAACCACTGCCAGCGCTCAAGAATCACAAAAGGCTTTGCCTCCGGATGCTGGCTGGCTCGAAACCGCTGGTAAGACTGGCCTCGGCAAGGCGACATCCCCCAAGGATCCGCCGCCCAAGCCCCGCAGGTGATTGAATGAGGATTGGTGATCATCGCACCAAATCCAAACCTCGCCCGGCCGCCCAGATCATTCGGGCGGCCGGGCAGTTTTTATTGTTTGGACTTGTCGCACTTACGCCGTGGCCGTTTGGCTCGGCTGGCCACGAATGGGAGTGGGTTCCTGCTGTAGGAGTCCTGACTCTTGTTGGGGTGTGGGCAGCCTACATCATTGTGACCAATCGCTTCACCTACCATTTCGACGCCGTCACATTCTGTTTGATGGGCCTGGTGACATTCACGGCAGTGCAACTCGTTCCGTTGCCAATCGCACTCGTCCGGATCGTCTCGCCGACCACAGCGGAATGGCATGAATCGCTGCTACCCGCGTCTCCTGAACTCTTGCCTGGGGAATCGGCGGAGAACGTGCCGTCGCGCTCGAACTGGGTGCGCCTCTCCGTGGCCCCGCCCGAGACCGAGGACTTACTCGTACGTTTGCTGGGAATCGCTCTGATCTACTCCGTGACCCGCAACCTACTCGCGTCGGAGCGATCGTTCCGCCGACTGGCGTGGGTGGGCTTCGGAACGGGCGTGCTCTTGGCTCTCCTCGGCCTGGCGCAACACCTCTCGGGAGCCGGCACGAAGATTTACTGGAAGTTCGAGAGCGGTAGCGCCCCATTTGGCCCGTTTGTGAACCGGAACCACTTTGCCTTTCAGACTTCCCTGTTCTTGGGGCTCTCGGTTGGCCTGTTCCTGTGGGTCGCACGCTCGGAAGGCATTCGGACACCCTCCGCGTATGGCCTGATCGCTGGAATTGGACTCATGACCACGGCGCTGGCGTTTAGCCAATCGCGTGGTGGGATCATCGCCGCAGGTGTTGCTGCAATCGTAACGGCTTGCTTTGCCTGGTACACACGCCGGCCCGGTCGTTCGTTGAGTGGCATCGGTGACGGCCGAGTTTTGATCTTCAGCGGCGTTCTCATTACCGTTGCTCTCACGAGTTGGTTTGGCTGGGACACGGTGATCAAGCGGATGGCGACATTGACCGGGCCGGATGGGGACAATCGCACGGAAGCCTGGAAGTCGTGCTGGCCACTGGTGGAAGAGTTCCCGCTTGTCGGCGTTGGAGGCGGCGCGCTCGGACAGGCCGAACCGATGGTGCGCACACGCAGCGATAAAGATTACCGATTCAACACGATGGATAATGAGTACTTGGAGGCGCTGATCGAAGGTGGTGTGGTCCGCCTGAGTTTGCTGCTGGGATTGGTTGTGGTGGCCATCGCGGCAGCCGGGTGGGCGTACCTCCGGACCGGGAACCCACTGCTCGTGGGCTGTCTGTTTGGCTTCCTGGCCGTCGCATTTCAGAGCGCGGGCGACTTCGGTTTGCACACTGCGAGTGTGTCGGTCGCCGCCGCCGCGATCCTGGGGCATGTCATCTTTTCACTGCACTCTGGAACAAGTGAAACCAATCGCAACATTGTCGTGACCGGCCAGTTGGCGACAACCGCAGCAGTGCTGCTGGTGATCGCGGGATTGGTGATCGTGCTCGCAGACTGGCGAGCCCGGCGTTACGATCGTTTGCAGTCGGCCGCGTTCCTCGCCTTGCAATCCCCCAGCCCCGACCGCTGGTCCGATGCCGTCCGTTACCTCAATGCCGCCGTGCAGATTCGAGCGAACCAAGCCAGCGCATGGGAATCGCTGGCCACGGCTCACCTCCGCCTGGCAGACAATCGCCATCAGGTCGGGTTGGCGGCTGTTGCTGGCCCGGTGGTGTTTGCGTATCAACCGACCGATCCCCCGATGGAAGATCTGGATGGGCACATGAGCGCGGCACTGCGGGCAGCACGCAGCGCGCGGGACCAACTCCCGCTCTTGCCCGGGCCGCACCTGAAGTTAGGCGCACTTGTGGATCGATTTTCCCAGAGCGAGCCGGCGGCGAAGCATCTGGAGCGTGCCAAGCGGGTCGCGCAGTACGATCCCGATGTTTGGTTTGCCTCGGGGCGAGCAGCGGCCGCACGCGGCGATTGGGCCGCGGCATTGGAAGACTGGAAGGAATCGCTCGCTCGCTCTCCGAAGCAGCTCCCGGCCATGACCTTTGCTGCTGCCGGGCGCTTCCCCCCGGAGCGGATTCGCGGCGATCTCTTCAACAATCAGCCGGAACTCTGTTATTCCGCCACACCGTTCCTGTACCCCGATTCGACCAGCCCCGAACGGAGGCAGTGGTTGCTCACAACCGTGGAGATGTGGGCGGCGGGCCCGGAGCCTCAGTCGTTGGCGGAGTTGACGAAATGGGCAACCGCACTGGAAGAACTTGAAAAGATCGCTGATGCGACGAAGATTTGGCAAATCGCCATTCAGCGGTTTCCGGAAGACGCGATGCCACGGAACCGATTAGCGAATTTACTCGAAGTGGAGGAGCGCTACCAGGACGCACTCGTGCATCTGGAATGGCTTGCCGAATGGGCACCGAAGACCCGGAACATCACGAGCCGGCTCGAAGCGGCACGGCATGCAATCAAGCTGAAAGCAGAGATTGATCGTCCGTAACGGGCATCCAAAAGGTGATCGCTGCTGGTTTCAGATTTTGGTTTCGGGGTCGGAGATGGATCGAGCGTAACGGGCCAGCAGCATCTGGACTGCCTGGATCGTCTGCCAGTCACCAAACCCAAGGCGGATTTCCGTACCGTCATCATTGGCGTCGATGTTCTCGACGGAGTTCGTCAAGCCGCGATGCAAGTAGTCGAAGATCTCGGCCAGGCGAGCCGCCTGCGCCGGAGAAAGCTTCTGCGGCAGGGGCGGAATGTCGTCGTCCAGAGGGCTCCAGTTTGTGGGGGCACCCGGGCTGACTGTACGGTCGGCCGAACTGTGGGGCAGACGACCCGAAGCGGTGGCCAATTCCTCTGCACGAATCGTCTGGGCCTGTGCGCCACCATTGGCGGGGAGCGCCGCAGCCCGGCGGGCCGCAATCTCCTCCATGGTTCCAAACAGTAACATGGTTCGCCCGATCGAGACCTGATCACCAGGGCGGAGGCGGCGGATCTGCACAGCCGATCCGTTCACCCGTGTGCCGTTGGTACTGTCCAGATCGGTGAGGATGATATCGGAATCCTCGATTTGCACTTTGGCGTGGAACCGGCTGATCCGCTCGTCGTTGAGTCGAAGCCCGTTTCCTTCCTCCCGCCCGATTGTCACGGGAATGGGAAGATCTTTATAAACCCGCCCCTTGTCCACTCCTTCGAGAACAAGGAAGGTGACCGTTCGCATAAGCAAATCCTGTGGCGGGGATCGGTAAGCAGACCGCGGTTGGAGCGGCACGGACGATTGCAGTTGTGGGTGGTATAGCACAACCCCTGTCCACAACCCGACAAAAATGCTCGGCGCAAGCCGTCCACACTCTTCAGTATCGTCTCCGTTTCATGTCGCGGTGTCAATTTCGTCGTACACAGATTCTTCAAGTTTCTTTTTGGCCTTGGGGCCTTGGGGCTCCCGTTTCACCCCTGCCATGAGAATTCAAACCCCAAGCTTGTAGCACTTGTTCTGGTAGATCGGTCGTGCCGGTGGGAACTTGCACAAGCTGTGTCAAATGGCGAAACCACGTCAGTTGGCGTTTGGCGAATTGCCGGGTGTGTGTGCGAATGCTCTCGACGGTCTCACTCCAGGTGAGTCCGGTGCCATCCCGATACTCCAGCAACTCCCGATATCCCAGTGCCTGGCGTGCTTCGCGGCTCAGCGGGTACGGCAGGCGCTGTAAGCTCCGGACTTCATCGAGCCATCCCGCGGCCAGCATGGCATCGACCCGCAGATTGATCCGTTCGTACAGCACTTCACGCGGCAGTTCGAGAACCACGCCACGCACGGGTATCGGTGGTGGCGCGGCGTCTGGAGAATCGGTGAACGACTTCGTGTCCCAGGTTTGTTGCCACGCCGAGATCGGCTTCCCGGTGAGCGTGTAAACCTCCAGGGCTCGTACCACGCGGCGAACATCGTTCGGATGAAGTCGTGCCGCAGTTTTGGCATCGACGGCGGCCAACCGGGCATGGAGCGACAGGTTTCCCAATTGCTCGGCCTCCGCCTCCAGTTGTTGGCGCAAGATGGGCTCGGCAGGCGGCCCCGGAAACAACCCGTGGAGAAGCGCCTTCAAATAGAACGGCGTGCCCCCAACCAGGAGCGGTCGTTTGCCTCGTCCAACGATGTCTTCACACGCAGCAGTTGCTCGCTCCAACCAACCGGCCACGGTGAGCGATTCCCACGGTTCCAGTACATCAACGAGGTGGTGCGGAATCCGCGCACGGTCGGCGGCGCTGGGTTTTGCGGTCCCAATATCCATGCCGCGATAAACGGTCATGGAATCGAGCGCGATGATCTCGGCCCCGATGCGCGAGGCGAGTTCCAGAGCCAGGGCGCTTTTCCCGCTCCCCGTGGGGCCTGTCAGAATCCGTGCGTGCTGCAACGCAGACATGGGTAGTTGTGGCCGCCAATCAGGGCTGATCGCGCAGATCGTAGATGAAAAACGTTGGTGTCCGGGCGATTGGTTGATGGTTCTTCAGCCAGCGGAGTGCCGCCGTTTTCGCGGGTGAGCCTTCCGGGTGAACGGCGAACACGCTGGTTCCCACGGCCAACAGATACGGCCCCGCGACATCCTTCAACTCCTGACCATGAATGATCGGGAGTTGGTCGGGGCGAACCAGGTACAAGGGCGGTTCAGACACCAGCGGGTCTCCGCCGAAGTACCACACGGCGATCCCCTGTGCCGGGCGACCATTCTCCTCGTACCAGCGGAGTAGATCGGGGATTCCCTGGCCCCAGTCATAGTTCGAATCGGCAACTTGCGTGTGCGCGTCCGCCCGTCCACCGCTTGCCTGGTTCAGGTAGCAGAGTGCATGAGGCCAGACCCAAAGCGAGGTTCCCGCGACGATTGCACACGCTCCGAGCCCGATGTTCCTCCCACATCTGCCCCAGGCGCGAACCAGCGCCACCGCGAGCCCGGCATAACCCAATGCCATGATGGGGAGCAGCAAACGAACCCCGTTCATGAGGTTGCTCCCCAATGTCGGAAGCAAGAGCGCCAGGGCAAGAATGGTGAGCAGGTTGATGGCCCGTGTGGGGCGTGTGAGTAGCACCGCCACCGCGAGTAGCAGCACTGGTAGGGGTGTCTTCATGAGCAGGAGGGCGGGGAAGAAGTACCAACAGCCTTCCTCACGCCACTGGCCCCACAAGAAGATGCCGCGCCCACGGTGGTTCTGCCAGTACTGGAAGTAGACAATCGCGGCCGCGTTTGGCACCGTGGGGTACTTCGCCGCCAGTGCAATGGCCGATTCTTTCATTTCGTCGTCAGGTGGGAGCCACTCGGCGATCTTGACGAGCGGGCGATCTTCGTTGCGATCCACGCCGCAGTACACGCCAATGAGCCCCACGGCGATCGTACCAATGGTAACGGCTTCAACACCAACGCCAAGCAGCACAAACGAGACATGGCGAGCCCAACCACCGAGGGTGGCCCCGGGTGGACGAGCCAGACGGCCAGAAGCGATCAGATCCCACGATTCCAGCAGTGCCAGTGCAATGGCACCATAGAGCAACCCCGAAACCTTCGCCAATCCGGTCAGCCCAAGGAGGAACCCGGGGATAAGCACACGCCGGGTCAAGCCGCGTCTTCGCCCTGCCGCAGTGTGATGAATAAACGCCAACACCATCGCGGCCACCGCGGTATCGGTCGTCGCCAGCGAAGCATTCGCCAGGAACGTGGGATCGGCGGCGACCAGAAGTAACGCGATCCGGCCGGCCCACGATCCACCGAAGGCTCGCCCCAGGAGCATCACATGCGTCAGCAGCACCCACCAGAACACGAGATTGGCCGCCCGCGCCACCGGCAAGCTCTTGCTCAGGTCGTCTTCTGGCGGCGGGCTGTTCGTCCAGTATTCCCAGATATTCAGCGGAAGTGTTTGCACATCGGGTGGCAACGGCATGACACCAAAGGTCACCAGTCGCCAGTTACTATCGTCGCGCCAGCCTTGACAGCCGAATTGCACATAGGCCGGTTCGTCGAACGTCACCCCAACGCGATGGGCGGTGCTGATGCAATACGCCGACGAGGCCAGCCCCGCGACCAGCAGCCACACCCAGTCCCAGCGACGAGCGGTTCGATTGACCTCCGCCATCCCCATCACCCCTTCGATTACCCGGTCGAAGGGGAATGTATCTGGCCTCACCCACGGGGACAACCCACGCTATCGTCATCACGGGATCTGGTAGATCAGAAAGTGTGTCGTTCGCTCTTGCGGTATCTGCGTGCGAATCCAGTTCACGGCAAGCCGATGCGGAGCGGTAATGTCGTCGTTGCCATGTAAGCAACCGATGGAAACGGCCAGGTATTTGGCGTTCCCACACAGGGGGCGTATGGTCGGAATCGTGCCATCATGGGGCAGATGGCTCAGGAACGCCCGCTGAAGCGGAGCCTGGTACACCGCAGGATCGGCACCGTAGTACCACACCGCAACCGGAGCATTCCCATGGGCCGCGCTCCACGCGCGCAGTTCCGGCAATCCCTGCCCCCAGTCGACGTTGGAGTCGTGCAGCAATTCTTGCCCCGCTTCAGGCCCGCCCCAGAGCTGGTTGAAATAGCCCAGGCCATACGGCCAGATCCAGATTGTCGTCGATGCCAGCGCAACCAGGGCTGTCGCTACGAACCAGCGCGGGACGAAGCGAGCCGTTCCCGAAGCCCAGCCGCGTGCGATCGCAATAGCCAGTGTGATGTACCCGAGCACGACCATCGTGAAGAGGAACCGCACACCAATCTGGACGCGATAATTCGGGCTCAACACCAACAGCAACAGCACCACAGCGCCCGGCGGGGACCAGAGATGGCGCGGGTGAATGAGCACAATCGCCGCCAGCAGCGCGAACACCGCAAGCGGCACCTTCATGGTCAATGCCACGGGGAAGTAGGGCTTCGTCGCCCGCGGGTACCACTCGCCAAGGAAGTACGTACCGTGTCCGCGCACATTGTGCTTGATCTGGTACAGCAAGCCTTCGCCGGCATTCGTGAAGATCGCCAAGTTCTGGCTCAGCGGTAGCATGGCCGATTTCGTGGTTCCCTCGGGTAACTGCTCGGCCCATTTGATGAACGTCGGCTCCGTACTCCAGTCACTGCCGGTATAAGCGAAGACGCACACCAGCGCGATCAACG
>JBGTAO010000642.1:0-4590 GCA_041749835.1 Gemmata sp.
GCGAATTCGGGTCGCGCGCTGATGTCCTTCACGAGGTTCTGTGCATCGGTCGCCGTTTGGCACTCAAAGCAGAGCATCAGCTTTTTGTTCGTCACCCAACGAATATCAATTCCGATCGCACGCCCGTCACAGATTTTTTGAATGAGCGATGCGACAGGGTCAACTCGGTCGTCTGGCGCTTGGCCACGTGCCGTCGTTCGGGCTTGCTCGTGACCTAGCACGGATTGGGTGACAGTTCCACCAGCGGGTGCCCTTAGCGATTGCTGGCCTGCTTTGCTCCACTCATCGACAATGGGTCGCTCCACATTCGGTTTCCACTTCAGGGGATCATCGGTGACAGAAGTCGGCAACGCCGCAGGGCGCGGGGCCGGCTGCTCCGGAGTACGGACCGGGATCGACACCGGGAGTGTGGGAAGCGGAGTTTCTGCTTTCACTGGGGTTGCAACTGGTCGAACACCCCCTGGCAATTGCGGCAATGTGGGCGCGGGAATTCCGGCAATGGGTGCGGGCATCGGCGTTTGTACGGGAACAGACAAATCCATGGGTGGGGGCGGTAAGGTCGGAGTTGGCACGGGAGACAAGGTCGGTACAGCGATCGGTGCGATTGTCGGAAGTGGCGTGGATACCACAGGAGGTTCAGGTTGTTCCGGGAGGCTGGGTACCAGCTTTGTGGGCTCGGTAACCCGTGCCTGAGGTTCAGCAGGTGCGGCAGGTGCGGCGGGCATCACGGGTGCAATTGGAGCGGGCGGTGTTGCAATCCGAATCGGGGCCGGACTCAATGGTGGTGCTGGCGGAACCACCGGGATTGGGTGGGGCGGATTCGTAGGTGGGTTGTACGTCTGTTGTGTTACCGGCGGAGTCCGTGGGGCAGGCGTTGCCACGTAAGTTGGTGGTTCAGTTCCTGAGGCGGGCCGTAAAGGATTCATCACCGGCACCGGGAACGCGCCGGGTGTTGCGCCAGTAATGGTGTACCAATTGGCCGAAGTCGCAGGATAATGCCCGGTTGGAGCGTAAGGGTTGGCACCCGGAGTGACCGAACCCCAGCCGTACCAGCGGTAAGCAGGTGGTCCTGCGTAGACCGGTGCACCATTGCTCGTGGTTCCACGGAAGCCGACAGTGGGGTTGGCTTGGTTCCTGTTATCTTTGCCGTCCTGCGCGGCCTGTACTGGCTGTGTCGTCGTCTTCTCACTGGGTGTAAACACTTCCTTGAGCTTCTCAAAACTCTTTCCCAGGAATGAGGGCTCGTCTTTCATGGGAACATGGTTCACCGGCGACAATTGCTGCACCGGAGCGCCGTTCCCAACAATTCCTGAAGCGTGCCGAACGCCAGTACTGTTGCCCGTCAACCACGCAGGTGTATTCGCTGTGCTCGAGGTTCGTCGTACGACGGGAGAGCTATTTAGTGCGAGCGGTGGAACATCGTCAGCCGCACCACGGGCGATGTCCTTCCCGGCACGTCCCTGAATGGGCAGAGGTGGCAAGAGTGATGCGGAACGTCGTGTCGGAGCGGTGTCGCGTGGGGTTTGAGCATCCACGACCGACACCGTCGCTGTAAGCAATCCGATCATCCCGATCAACAGTCGCATGGCGGCACTCCTTGCCCTGCATCATCCTGAAGAATTCTGTCTTAGTTTTTTCGCGCAGGTGGTGTCGTTCCTAGTCCTCTCAGACCAGGTTGCGAGCCACCGGCCTGGCCAGTCGCACTGGGGAAAAAGCCCATCGTGTTCCCGTACACCACCGGATGGCCAGAGGGCGGGAGAACCTGACCGGGGCCGGGTGTTCCTGCGATGGGCTCTGGGGCGGTTGCAAGTTGCGGGAAGAAGATCATCCGGTTGCCACCTTGAGCCACAAAGGGTGTTCCACTCATCGGACGTACTCCCAGACCAATCGTGCCGGGGCGAACTCCAAAGAAGTAATCAACGCCCGCGTTCGTCCCACGAAGTAGGTTCAGATACGGACTCAGCGGTTGCGTCTGCGGGTTGAAGATATTGGGCATGAAGTTGTTAGGATTGTATGCGGGTCCAATTCCGTACTGATAACCCGGGAACGACTGAGCGGGCGGTTGAGCCGCCACCTGGCTTGCGACCAGCACCACACTCCCCATTACCAACAAGCTGCGAAGCATGATTGCCCTCCATCTGTGATCACACATACCTGTCTGCCGCCATTCGGGGGACCGCAGCAAGCTTGATACCAGCCTGCTGCGTCTATCTTTCGGGCGGGCCTCTCCAGGACGATACACCTTCATGCTAACGGTGTTAGTTCCCGTTGTTGAAGTTATTTCGACCTTGAAGGGCATTCGAAGTAGTTGCTCCGAGCAGTGTGACACCCATGATCCGTTCAATCGGTGCAAGCAACCGTGCCAGCGTACGATCGATGGTCACAAGCTTCTGTGCTTTTACGTAAATCCGGTCGCCTGGCATGATCTGGTAGTTCGTCAGTGTGATGCCATGCTGTGTAATACCGACCCAATCCACCGGTAGGATTTGCCACGGTTGCCCCGGGTGAGGGGTCCGCCTGGCAACCCAGATGTTGCGCTTACTGGCGGCGTCCGTAAGCCCGTTCACATTACTAATCGCATCGAGAACGGTATCACTTCCCGTGATCGGAAACGGGATCACAGCTTCGCCAAAACCGGCACCGTCGAAGATCACGTAGTAGCGCTTGCTGTTGTAAGCAAGCACATCCATGATCACGATGATGCTATCCGGCTTGGTTTCATACTCCTTGAGTACCGGGTTTTGGATCACGACTTTTCGAACGGCTTCACTGGCCTGTTCGAGCGTCAGACCTGCAACAGGCACGGAGCCCCAGAACCCGAGGCTCACGGTGCCATCTGGTCGCACTTGAGCTGGTCCGGAGATCGGCTGCACGGGTAAGCGATCCGTGACTTTGATCTTTCGCGGCTTATCCGGATTCGGTGCGTTTGGGTCATCAATCTCACTGCGTTGAACCACTTCGATCAGCAGTTGATCGGGTGTTCCAATGACGTACGGCGGGAGCGTGATTAACTCGAGTTCTCGTGGCACAGCACCAGGTGGTGGCACCGCGATCGGCGATCCCATTTCCGCGGGGCCCATGTCGTGATAGCTGTGATGGCACCCTGCATTGCCAAGGAGGCAGAATAGAGCAACACCAACAACCATCCGAACTGCATACGGTCCGCGTTGCATGGGAAAACCCTCACGCCGAGCTTGCGTCATCATGAGAGTTATCGGCACGACTCGAACAGCTTGTCCACATTTTCCAACAAGACTTTGGGATCCGCTCAAGTTAGGCGACGTAGCTAAGTCAGGAGCCGCGCCAGGTTAAAATAGGCAAGTAACGTGATCACATCAGCACATGCCAACGCGATTGGTCCCGCAGCGACCTGGGGATCACGACTCAAGAGCCGGAGCAAGTACGGAACACTGAGGCCCGCCACTGCAGCGCCGGTTACACCGATGGTGATCCCGCCCATCACAATCACGAATAGAATTGGGATTCCCTGCCAGAGTGCCGCCAGTGTGGCAACCAGCAACCCGGTTCCGCCTCCCAGTAAGAGGCCCGTCACGAGTTCATGCTTGCCACGATACGCAAGATCCGACCATCGTGGGGTACTTCCGCGCAAACTCTCCAGTGTGAGCGTCACGGATTGGATCGCCACGCTTTCAGCCAGCGCGAGCACCACCGGGATGAACAAGGCGAGCACCGCGTGATTCCAGTTGAGTTCCATCTGGTACAGTCCCGAAAGGACTGCGGCCAGGATACCGCCTGCCAAGTTGCAGAGCAGCCAGGGGAAGCGACCACGGAACGCTCGCAATGGCCGGGCTTGTTGCGACTGGGTTAGCCGAACACCGATGAGTTGAAACACATCATCGCGGCTGCCGGGTCCATCATCTCCGGTATCGGCAAGTTCTTCTGTGTATAAATCGATATCGACCACGCCCAACAACTGTTTGCTGCCATTGACCACGGGGAAGGCCAGGAGCCGGTGCAGCGTGAAGAACTCGCAGGCTTCGAGAACGGTTGCCTCGGCTGGAATCGTGACCACTCGCGTCAACATCACATCTGCAATCTTGGTCTCCGGAGGGCTCAAGAGGAGTCGGCGTGTCGGCATCACGCCAACCAATTGCATGGATTGATCCACCACATAAAAGTAAATGATTCGCCCCGGTGGCGGGTAGCGGCGCATCTGTTCCAGGGCGTCCTCGACAGTCCAATCCGGGTCGAGAATCGTAAAATCCTTTCTCAAGTGGGTCGTGACAGGTGCGTTGAGCTGTGCTTCTGTCAAATGAAGCGGCATAACTGTCCTCAGGATTCATGAGATGCGCAGTGTGCTACGTGTGCTGCTCGCCACTCACCCGCCCGCATCATTCGCGAGTTTGAGAAACGGAATAGGCAGTGCTGGCCGGCGTCTTGACCTGTTGTACCAATCGGAAGCCCGGCGGCAGAGGTGACTCGTAAGCCAGTATCTGGTGATCAGCATTCCCCAACTGCGTAGCGAATGAGAGCGCACCCGTGTGTGGTGTGTGAGATTCAACTTCGACCAGAACACCATCAGACACAGTATTCCTATGCCCGCGATCGACATTGCCGCGACGGCTAACC
>JBGTAO010000643.1:0-2545 GCA_041749835.1 Gemmata sp.
TGGTTCTCTCCGTGCCCGAAGCCAACCTGGCAGAGTTGAGTGCGCTTTGTGCGAACGAGGATGTTGAACTCGCCGTGCTCGGGACGTTTCTCGCATCGGGCCGCTTGAAGCTCAACTATCGTGGAAACGTGGTGGCCGATCTCGATATGCACTTCCTCCACGAAGGCCGTCCCACTGTGAGACGCGAAGCCGAGTGGATGGCCCCGGTTGCTGCTGCCTCGAACTCCATATCACCAACTGCGACTGTGACCTCGGCTGAGATCCTTCTAAAGATCTTGGGGAGCTACTCGGTTTGTTCGAAGGAATGGGTGATACGGCAATACGATCACGAAGTGCAGGGTCAAAGTGTCATCAAGCCGCTGGTGGGCATTGCAAACGATGGCCCCTCCGACGCAGCGGTGATTATGCCGGTGCTCGGTTCCTGGACGGGGGCTGCGATTGGTTGCGGCATCAATCCCCTGTATGGCGACCGAGATCCGTACTGGATGGCTGCGAATGCGATCGATGAAGCAGTGCGGAACGTAGTAGCAGTGGGTGCAGATCCAAAACGGGTTGCGATCCTCGACAACTTCTGTTGGGGGAACATTCATGATTCCCGCGTGCTCGGTGCTCTCGTACGTGCAGCCGAAGCCTGCCGCGATGTGGCTCTGGCATACGGGACACCATTTATTAGCGGGAAGGATAGTCTCAACAACACCTACGCCGGCAAAGAAGGCCAACGCCTTGATATCCCGCACACACTGCTCATCTCCGCACTCGGGCGGGTTCCCGATGTTCGACATTGTGTTACGATGGATTTGAAAGAAGCCGGGAACTTACTCTATGTCGTTGGCCTTACGAACTACGATTTGGGCGGCTCGCATTACTACAGGGTAACGGGTCTCTCGGGAGGAGCCGTTCCCCGTGTGAATCTTGACAGGGCTCCCAAGATCTTTACAGCAGTGCACGCTGCAATTTCCAAGGGCTGCGTGCGGTCCTGCCACGATCTGAGCGAAGGTGGTTTCGCTGTCGCAGTGGCCGAGATGGCCTTCGCCGGAGGGCTGGGAATCGATATCACGGCGCTGGACCGATTACCCGGTGCGGAACAACTGCCCGATCACGTCCGGTTGTTCAGCGAATCTGCGACCCGGTTTCTGATCGAAGTGAGGCCCGAACAACAAACCCACTTCGAGGCTGTGCTTCAGGGGATTCCATTTGCCAATGTCGGCGAGGTCCAACGTGAACCCCGTTTGCGCATTGCGAACGCGGGTGGAGAATGGTTGATCTGGCTCAAGCTGAGTGAACTCAAGGACGCCTGGCAAAAGCCACTGCAGTGGTAAACGAATCGATGGTGTGAGGTGCGGGCGGTGGCTTTCGACACTAAGAGGGCAATTGTGATGAGATTGGTATCACTCTCGATCGGCGTGCTGTTGGCCTTTGCAGTGGTTTCGCTGCCGGCACCCGCACAACCGCCCGCAGCCCCCCAACAGCCTGCGCCGCGAATCCCCGTTAAGGTTGAAGAAGAACTCGTTGAGAAGGTGCGCAAGACGATTGATAACGGCGTCCGCTTCCTCAAGAAGCAACAGTCAAGCGAAGGCAACTGGGAAGGCATCCTGTTGGAATTCTTGGTCGATATGGATGGCGGGCGAACATCCCTCGCCACACTGGCACTGTTGAACTGTGGTGTTGCACCGGAAGACCCCGTGATTACGCGAGCACTCGACTATCTGCGGAAACTCACACCAAAGAAGACCTACGTTACTGCTCTCCAAACAATGGTGTTCGCCGAAGCGCGACAACCGAAAGACCTCCCCTTGATTCAGCGCAATGCCGACTTGATCATCAGCACAGCACTGGGATACAGCCGCGGCGATGGCAAGATCGATGGTTGGAGTTATCCCGGCAACCAAATGGCGGATAACTCGAATACGCAGTATGCCTTGCTGGGACTGTACGCAGCCAAGCAAGCGGGTGCCAAAATCGATGACAAAGTGTGGAAAGCGATCATCGATTACTACACGCGCCTCCAGATTCCCGCGTCTCCCACTGCGGGCTACTGGGCCTACTTGAACGGCAAGTTTAATGATAAGGGTACGTTGAGTATGACGGTTGCCGGAGTCTGCGGTCTCCTGATCGCGGCAATGGGGCTTGATCAAAGTGAACAAGCACTCGATCCGAAGACGGGCGTTGCCGCGAATTGTGGTGTCTACTCGGATAACTCCGCAGTGGCCAAGGGTATGAACTGGGTCGGGGCCAACTTTTCGTTCTATCTCGATCGCAGAGATAAAGGGAAAACCAAATCCGTCCTTTACCACACCTATGGTGTTGAGCGACTGGGTCGGCTCTCCGGGCAGCGCTTCATCGACAAGTATGACTGGTACCGTGAGGGCTGCGAGAAATTGGTCACCATGCAGGAAACCGATGGCTCAATCGTCGGTTGGGAGAGCATCGACACCAGCCCCATTATCGCAACTTCATTCGCGCTCCTGTTCCTCTCGAAAGGTCGGACCCCGGTCTTGATTAGCAAGTTTGCCTGGGGCGATTTTCAGAATCGCGGGAACGGATC